>CAZIVZ010000016.1:0-17405 GCA_964542495.1 uncultured Aquihabitans sp. | reverse complement strand
ATCAGCGGACCCGCCACCGGCTCCCCGTCGCGCACCTCGCCCGGCGCCGGCACCATGGTCCGCCCCGGCAGCACCGTCAACATCGTCCTGGCCTGACCGCCACCGCCCCACCCCTGGGGCGAATGTGGTGTGTGGGAACGACGTTCCTGCCGGTTTCGCGCGTGAAGTTCGGCGCCCGACACCGCTCACCGCCGGTCACCCGCGCCTGGTGCGTTGGCGCAGAATCTGTGCAGATTCTGCGCCAACGGTCGAGACCGCACCTGCCCGACTCAACGCCGGCGACTCGGCCTGAGGACTTGACCCGAGGGTCAAGTACCGTGGCCGACGTGTCGGGCCGGGATCGGATCTCCATCGTCGATGGCGAGACCCCCGAGAACCGCTGGCGGATCTTGGCGACGCTGATGTTCGGCCTGTTCTCGGTGAACGTGACCATCACGATCCTGGCCGTGTCGATCCACACCATCGCCGCCGAGCTCGACACGAGCGAGCCCACCATGACGTGGGTGGTCATCGGCCCGATGCTCGCCTTCGGGGTGATCGGCCCTCTGGTGGGCAAGCTGGGCGACCGGCTGGGCCACCGTCGGCTGTTCCTGTTCGGCCTCCTGGGCGCCGCGATCATGGCGGCGGCGTCGGCGCTGGCCTGGAACGCCGGATCGCTCATCGCCTTCCGCACCCTTGGCGCCATCGAGGGGGCCGCCACCGGTCCGGCCTCGTTCGCCATCATCTCGCGCATCTTCCCCCGAGCCGAGCGGGTCAAGGCGCTCGGCTACTGGACCATGGTCGGCGCCGGGGCTCCGGTGGTCGGCGTGGTGGTGGGTGGCCCGATCGTGGAGCACTTCGGGTGGAGGGCCATCTTCGTGGCGCAGGTGCCCATCGCTCTCCTCGCCCTCGCCCTGGCGTGGCGACTCCTTCCCGAGACGCCTCGGAACCGGCACGGCGCGTTCGACGTGGCCGGCGCCGTCCTGGTGGCCCTGTCGGTCACGCCCCTGTTGTTCGCCCTGAGCGAGGGGCCCCGCATCGGCTGGACCGACCCGATCGTGCTCGCGTGCGTGGCGGTCACCCCGATGGCCCTGGCCGGGTTCGTGCGGGTGGAGCGCCGGGCCGACAGCCCGCTGCTCCCGCTGCGGTACCTCCGCCGGCCCGGCTTCACCTTCGCCATCCTCACCCAGGCCAGCCTCAACGGCGCGTACATGGGCTCGTTCATCCTCACGCCGCTGCTGTTGCAGAACGTGCTCGGCTTCACCGAGACCAAGACCGGCCTGGTGAGCATCTCCCGACCGCTGGCGTTCTCCCTGGCCGGCACCATGGCCGGTGCCGTCGCCCTCCGCCTCGGATCACGCCGGGCGGCCACGACGGGAGCGGTCGGGGTGGTCCTCGCCCTGGCGTGGATGGCCACGTTCGGCGCCGACACCGGTGCGGCGGTGATCGTGGGTGCCCTGGCCCTGGCGGGCTTGGGCATGGGCATCGCCATGCCGCCGCTGGGCGCGTCGGTGGCGGTATCGGTCGACGACCACGACTTCGGCATCGCCGGTGCCGCCCAGCAGATGATGGTGCAGGTGGGCGTGGTGTTCGGGATCCAGTTGATGCAGACCGTGCAGCAGGCCCGCATCGACGTGGTGGGTCAGGACGCCAGCTACCACTGGGGCTACCTGACGGGGCTGGCCATGGCCCTGGTGGGGGTGGCGGCGGCCACGCGCATCGCGTCGGCGGCTCCCCACCGGATCCCGGGGGACCCCGAGGTGGAGGTCGACGTGGCCACCGCGCCGGAGCGGTCGGTGGCCACGCCGTAGGTCACCTCGTCAGTCGGTGATCTCCTTGATCCGGCTGGCGATCTCCACCGACACCGGGTCCGGAGCCGCCGACTGCATGGCCATGAGCTTGGTCATGTCGCCCTGCACCTTGATCTTGCCGGCCATGAACGCCTGCATCCCCGCCTGGGGGTTTCCCTCCACAAGGATCGCCTTGGCGGTGTCGTACTCGAGCGTGACGGTGAGGTGCGGCTCCTCGGTGTGGCCGAGGTCCATCTTCACGTCGCCGCTGGTGGTGTCCATGTGGGCATCGATCGGCACGTCGGAGACCTCGACGGGCACGTCGGTGATCACCAGGTTCATCTTCATCTCGTGCGGCGCGCTGCCGCCCTGGCCCTCGTACTCCGCCCGGATGGCCTTGGCCTGCTCCAGCCATTCCTCGCTCAAGAACTGCGGCACGGGTTCCTCCTCGGAACGTTGTCGCCACGGACCCCTTGGCCGTGGACGGTCGGACCTTACCGGGTGCTCTCGGTCCGGGTCGTGCGATCCGGTGCTCGTCCAGGCGAACGGGGTCAGACGCCGGCGGGGGTGGGGTCGAGCCGCACGGCGAGCACCCGCCGGGCGATCTCCTCGTCGCTGGCCAGCGAGCACACCACGAAGCGCCCGACGAAGGCCGCCAGCTCGTCGACCGGGAGCGGCAGGCGGCCGGTGCGGTGGAAGTGGCCGTAGTAGCCGACGGTGCCCACCACGCCGAAGGCCAGCAGGTCGGCCGGCTCGTCCCGCACGGTGCCATCCGCGATGCCCTCACGGATCTGGGCGGCCACGTCGGCCACGTGCACCTCGGTGCCCTTGCGTCGCTCGTCGGCGAACGCCTTCTCCAGGTTCTCCACCTCGAGCAGCGCGAAGAAGTGCGCGTAGCGGGCCATGAACCGCACCGAGGCCTCGGCGCCCTGGCGGATGCGAAGGAGCGGCTCGGCGTCGGGGTCGATCGCCGCGGCCTGGGCCCGGCGCAGCCGGAGGCGGTTGAGCTCGACCAGCTCGCGGAACAGGGCTTCCTTGTTCTCGAAGTACCAGTAGAAGAGGCCCTTGGCGACGCCCGCGGCGCGGACGATGTCGGCCACCCGGGTCTCGCTGTAGCCGCGCTCGGCGAAGAGCTCGGCGGCGTGGTCGAGGAGCTGCTGCTTGCGCTCTCGGCCCTGGGCGGTGAGCCGCCGGTCTTCGGTCATGGTGCGGTCAGTCGACACCGGATTGACCCGGGGGTCAAGCATCCCGGGGCTTGTGCAGCGCCACCGCCTGCCGATGTGGTTGCCTGGCTGAGCGCCGCTCTTCCGACGTATCGACTGGAGCCCACGTGACCGAACCCCACCCCGCCGACCTCATCCCCGGTGCCGAGCCCTGGTTCCACGAGGGCGGTGCCGCCGGCGCCCTCGTGCTCCACGGCTTCACCGGCAACCCCGGCTCCATGCGCGGGGTGGCCGAGGCCTTGGCCGGTGCCGGGTTCACCGTCGACCTGCCGCTGCTGCCCGGCCACGGCACCAAGGTCGAGGACATGATCCCCACCGGGTTCGCCGACTGGTCGGCGCACGCCGAAACCCGCTACCAGGAGCTGGCGGATCGCTGCGAGCAGGTGGTCGTGGTGGGGCTGTCGATGGGCGGCGCCCTCACGGCCTGGCTCGGGGCCCAGCACCCCGAGATCGCCGGCCTGGTCTGCATCAACGCCGTGGTGTCGGTGCCGCCGGGCATGCGTGAGGCGGTGGCCGAGGTGCTCGCCACCGGCGCGGACCGCTTCGCCGGCATCGGCTCCGACATCGCCAAGCCGGGGGTGGTGGAGACGGCCTACGCCGAGACGCCGCTGGCCCCGCTGCTCACCCTGTTCGACGCCGCCGAGGAGTTCGGCGGCCGCCTGGGCGACATCACCTCGCCCATGCTGATCGTCACCAGCACCCAGGACCACGTGGTCCCGCCCGACAACTCCGACGTGCTGGCCGCGGGCGTGTCGGGGCCGGTTGAGCGTCTCGTCTGCGAGCGCAGCTACCACGTGGTGACCCAGGACTACGACGCCGAGCTCGTCATCGAGCGCACGGTCGACTTCGCCCGCAAGGTCACCGCCGGCGCCTGACGGGCGCGTCGCACGCGCGGTCCTCAGTGCACCTGGAGGTCGAAGGCGAGCTCGTCCCCCGCGTTCCCCTCGGTCCCCGCCGCGGGTGCGAACCACTCGCCGCCGGCCTGGCCCACGCCGAGCACCACCCGGTAGGTGCCGGAGGTCAGCGGACGGAGCCGTTCGTCGAGCGCGTAGATGCGGACGGTGGTGGTGAACCGGTCGCCCGGTCGGGTCCAGCGCGGCAGCTCGCCGGCCCCGGGAGCGGGCTGCCGGCCCTCCGTCCGGTCGATCGCCTCGGCGGTGGGGCCCACCGCCTCGAGGCGGGCCTGCACCTGCACCCGGCCGTCGAGGCCGAAGCTGGCGGCATCGGGCCAGGGCGACCCCGTGCCGGCGTGGCGTCCGGTGACCTCCACCTCCACCCAGCCGCCCGCCGCGACTGCTCGGGCCGGCGCCCGTCCCGGCACCAGGTCCAGCTCGACGGATCGGGCTGACGCCGGCAGTGCGGCCGGGAAGCCGACGGGCAGGAGCAGGCCGTCGGCGGTCAGGCGGTCCTGCTCGGGACCGGGGCGGACCCACACCGCCAGGCCCTGGGGCGCCCCGAAGAACCCGTAGTAGCCGCCCTCGTCGAGCAGGGCCACCCGGTCGCCGTCCCTCGCCCGAGCCGGGTCGTCGAGCCGGGCGAGCAGGAAGGGGCCGACGGGCTCGTCGCCCGGTCGCGCGGAGTAGGTGGTGACGTCGACGTCGGGCAGGTGGAACGGGTAGGTGAGCGTGGGGAGCGACTTGGCAGCGCGCTCCTCGATGGCGAGCGAGCCGATGCCCAGGCGCTCCACCTGGGCGGGGGCGTCCCAGTCGACGGCGTTGGTCGACTCGAAGTCGTCGGTGACCTCGACCACCGCCCAGCCCACGTACACCGACCAGCCGACGAGGGCGCCGACGGCCAGCGTCACGCCGACCGATCGGTGGAGGGTCGCCGCCCAGCGGGCGTGCGGGCGGGTCGGTGTCAGGGAGATCATCACGACGGTGACCAGGGCGACCACGCCGAACGCGCCCACCACCGAGGCGCCCGAGAACGTTGAGTCCGGCGAGGTGAGCGACCAGCGGGCGATCGCCGGCACGGCGAAGGGGGAGAACTCGCGGCCGAGGTCCGCCGGGTCCCGGGCGTCGACCACGATCGCGCCGAGCACGAGGATCGCGCCGAACGCGGCGGCGAGGTCACGGAGCTTCTGCACCCCCGATCGGGCGGCGAGGAGCGAGGCCAGGCCCACGGTCACCAGCAGCGGGGTGAACGAGTCGTTGTGGCGGCCGTAGACCCAGTGGTCGGCACGGAACTGGTTCTGGGCGAAGAAGAGCACCGAGGTGGCGAACACCGAGGCGGCGATCGCGAGCGTGACCGCCACCGCGAACCGCTGGGCCGGGGCGGACGAGCCCGATCGAGCCATCCGGACCGCCACCAGGACGCCCACCACCGTCAATCCCAGGGACCCCACCGCGAGGTACCAGCCCTGGCCGATCGCGGTGAGGGCCAGCTCGCGCAGCCCGCGCCCCGAGGTGGCCAGGTCGAGCCAGGTGGAGGGCCCGCCCTCGAGCCGTTCGACCTCGCTCCAGCGGTCGGCCACCACGGCTCGGCGCAGCGCCCACCCGGCGGCCACGCCGGCCAGCAGCAGCACGGCGTTCGCCGCCGCCACCCGGTGGGCGACCACCCGGATCCAGCCGCCCGCGGCGAGCGTCGCCAGGGCGACCGCCACGCCGAGCGTGAAGCGCGGGTGGGTGGTCACCAGCGCGGCCACCGTCAGCCCGAAGGTGAGGCGCGACCAGGTGGCGCGCGCCGGGGAGGGGTCGGCCATGGCGAACGCGCCGAGCACCAGCGCGGGCACGAGCGGCAGCACCAGGTTCTCGGCGATCGCCGAGATGCCCGCCGCCATCACCGCGGGCGCGGCGGCCCCCACCAGCGCCACCGCCGTGGCCCGGCGCCACGGCACCCCGAACACGTCGGCCAGGACCTTGGCCAGGAGCGGGAAGACCGAGGCGAGCAGCACGGCGTTCACGGCGAGCACGGCCCGCCACTGGGCGTCGGCCCCGTCGAAGATCGCCAGCACCGGGGCGAGCAGCACCGGGTAGCCCACGGCGTAGGCGGGGGAGCGGGGCATCTCCCACGTGGCGCCGCCGACCAGCCAGCGGGCGTTGCCGAGGTAGCCCGACTCGTCGAACACCACCGACGGTCCGCCGATGCGCGACGACACCCAGAGGTGGAACGCCACCAGGGCGACGGTGCCGACGGCGAGGGCGGTGCGGGTGCTTCGCTGCGGTCGGGCCACCGGTGCCGAGACTACCGACCCGACCGCCGACGACCCGGGCGGAGCGCGACGGCCGGATCGGGCTGCAGGGCGCCGAGGTGGGCGCCGTAGCATCGGCTCCCATGTCTGCCCGCATCACCAGCGACGACGTCGCCCACGTCGCCCGCCTCGCCCGGCTCGAGCTCCACGAGGGCGAGGTGGAGACCTTCACCGGCCAGCTCGCCGCCATCCTCGAGCACGCCGAGGACGTGGAGGCGCTGGACCTCCACGACGTGGAGCCCACCTCGCACCCGTACCCGCTGGTCAACGTGGCGCGCCCCGACGTGGTGGGCGTCACCCTCAGCAACGCCGACGCCCTCGCCGCCGCCCCGCAGGCCGAGGACGGCCGGTTCCGCGTGCCCACCATCCTGGGAGAGGCCCCGTGAGCGCCCACGACACCGCCGTCGCCCTGGCCGCCGCCATCCGCGCCGGCGAGCGCAGCGCCGTCGACGTGCTCGACGCCCACCTGGCCCGCGTCGACGCCGCCGAGGCCGATGTCCACGCCTTCAACGTGGTCACCGCCGATCGGGCCCGTGCCGCCGCCGAGGCGGTCGACCGCCGGGTGGCCGGCGGCGAGGACCCGGGACCGCTGGCGGGCGTGCCGGTGGCGCTGAAGGACAACCTGTGCACCCGCGGCGTGCCCACCACCTGCTCCTCGAAGATCCTCGAGGGTTGGATCCCGCCCTACGACGCCACCGTGGTGGAGCGCCTGCTCGCCTCGGGCGCGGTGGTGGTGGGCAAGACCAACCTCGACGAGTTCGCCATGGGCTCGTCCACCGAGAACTCCGCCTTCGGCCCCACCCGCAACCCCGTCGACCTCACCCGGGTGCCGGGCGGGTCCTCGGGCGGCTCGGCCGCCGCGGTGGCCGCCGGGTTCGCCCCCCTCTCGCTCGGCTCCGACACCGGCGGCTCGATCCGCCAGCCCGCCGCCCTGTGCGGCGTGGTTGGCGTCAAGCCCACCTACGGCCTGGTGAGCCGCTACGGCCTGATCGCCTTCGCGTCGTCGCTCGACCAGATCGGGCCGTTCGCCACCACGGTGGCCGATGCCGCCCTGCTGCTCGAGGTGATCGCCGGCCACGACCCGGCCGACGCCACCTCCATCCCCCGAGAGGTGCCCCCGATATCCGCCCACCTCGACGACGGCGTCGCCCGGCTCCGGGTGGGCCTGGTCAGCGAGCTGATGGGCGAGGGCATCCACCCCGACGTGGCCGCCCGCGTGCGCGAAGCGGCCGACGCCCTCGCCACCGCCGGCGCCACCGTCGAGGAGGTCTCGGTGCCGGCCGTCGCCTACGGGCTCTCGGCCTACTACCTGATCGCCCCCGCCGAGGCGTCGAGCAACCTGGCCCGCTTCGACGGCGTCCGCTACGGCCTCCGGGTCGACGGCGCCACCACCAACGAGATGATGGTCAACACCCGCACCGCCGGGTTCGGCGACGAGGTGAAGCGGCGCATCATGCTCGGCACCTACGCCCTGTCGGCCGGCTACTACGACGCCTTCTACGGCAAGGCCCAGAAGGTGCGCACCCTGATCTGCCGGGACTTCGCCGCCGCCTACGAGCGCTTCGACGTCCTGCTGTCGCCCACGTCGCCCACCACGGCGTTCGAGGTCGGTGCCATCCATGATCCGCTCACCATGTACCTCAACGACATCTGCACGATCCCCACCAACCTGGCCGGGCACGCCGCCATGTCGGTGCCCTTCGGCGCTGGCGCTGACGGGCTGCCGGTGGGCGTACAGGTCCTGGCCCCCGCCCTCGGCGAGGTGCCCATGTTCCGAGTCGCCGCCGCCCTGGAAGCGGCCGCCCCCGCGCTGCAGGAGGCCTCCTCGTGACCGACACCAGCGGAACCACGTCGCCAGCAGAGGCCCGGGTGCCCACCGACTCGCTGGGCAACCCCATCACCGTCCCCGACAGCGACGACATCACCGTGGTGGTGGCGTCCGACGGCTCGCGCTGGGAGCTGGTCTGCGGCCTCGAGGTCCACGCTGAGCTGGCCACCGCCACCAAGATGTTCTCCGGCGCGCCCAACAACTTCGGCGACGAGCCCAACACCAACGTCGACCCCGTCACCCTTGGACTGCCCGGCACCCTCCCCGTGGTCAACCAGATGGCGGTGGAGCTGGCGGTGCGCTTCGGCTGCGCCGTGGGCGGGCCGCAGTCGGTGCGCCGCTCGGTGTTCAGCCGGAAGAACTACTTCTACCCGGACATGCCGAAGAACTTCCAGATCTCGCAGTACGACCAGCCGATCGTGGTCGACGGGGCGCTCGAGCTGCCGTCGGGCCACGTGGTCGGGATCGAGCGCGCCCACCTCGAGGAGGACACCGGCAAGTCCACCCACGTCGGCGGTGCCGGTCGCATCACGGGGGCCGACCACTCCCTCGTCGACTACAACCGCGCCGGCGTGCCCCTGCTCGAGATCGTGTCGCGGCCCCACGTCCGCAGCACCGACCAGGCCCGGGCCTACGTCTCGGAGCTGCGGGCCATCCTCGTCGCCTGCGGGATCTCCGACGGGAAGATGGAGGAGGGGTCGATGCGGGTCGACGCCAACGTGTCGGTCCGCCGCGAGGGCACGCAGGAGCTGCGCACCCGGTGCGAGATCAAGAACCTCAACTCGCTGCGCTCGCTGGGGCGGGCCATCGAGCACGAGGCCGCCCGCCAGGCCGAGATCCACGCTACGGGGCAGCACCTGCCGCAGGAGACCCGCCACTGGGACGAGACCGACGGGCGCACGCACACCATGCGCTCCAAGGAGGAGGCCGACGACTACCGGTACTTCCCCGAGCCCGACCTGGTCCCCGTCGACCCCTCGCCCGACTGGGTGGCCGAGGTGGCCGCGGCCCTGCCGTTGCTGCCCGCCGCCCGCCGGGCCCGCCTGGCCGAGGCCACCGGCGAGACCCGCTCCGCCGAAGCCGTCGTGGTGATCGTCGACCGCGGCCAGGACGACCAGGCCATGGCCGCGATCGCCGCCGGTGCCGACCCGGCCCGGGTGCTGGTCCACGTCGCCCAGAACCTGGCGGGCGACGGTGGGGCCGAGCTGGTTCCGGCCCGGTTGGCCGACGTGGTGCGCATGGAGGTGGCCGGAGAGCTCACCGCCACCCAGGCCAAGGTCGTCCTGGCCGAGCTCGTCGCCGACCCGGCGGTCAGCGCTGCCGACGTGGCCGCGGCCAAGGGCTTCGAGGCCATGGACACCGGGGCGCTGGAGGCGGCGGTCGACGCCGTCATCGCCGCCAACCCCGCCGAGTGGGAGCAGTTCGGTGCGGGTGACCCCAAGGTGCGCGGCAAGCTCACCGGCTTCTTCGTCGGCCAGGTGATGAAGGCCACCAAGGGCCAAGCCGACGGCAAGGCCGTCACCGCCCTCCTCAACCAGAAGGCCACCTAGCCACTCCCCGGGTGGGTGCGAGCGGGTTCTGCTTGCACCGGGTGCCCCTGCGGGTCACCTGGTGCAAGGAGAACCCTCGACCGCCGGACCCCACCTGGTTCTGCTTGCAGCCGGTGTCCCTGCGGGTCACCTGGTGCAAGGAGAACCTCGGACGCGGCCTTCCGGATGGCGAGTGGTGGAGGGGTTCGTCGATCCGGCTGTCAGACCCCTTTGGTGTACTTCCATGCATGACCTCCAACCTGATCGCCCTTGGTGCCCGTGCGGCTGGAACCCATGGGCTCGTGACGCTCGCCGACGTCCGACGGAGCGGCATCTCGGACAAGCAGCGTCGGTCCCTGGTGCGAGACGGCCAGCTCCTCCCCGTGGGCTCGCGGGCCTATCGCCTGGCTGACGCGCCGTCGACGGCGAAGCACCGGCTGTTGGCGGGGTGCCTGGAGGTGGCCGGCGTGGCCACGGCTCGTTCGTCCTGTGCGTTGCACGGTCTCGACGGCTTCTCGCTCGATCGTCCCGTGGAGGTCCTGGTGCTCGACGGTCGCCAGAGCGCTCGTGCCACCCTCGCACGCGTGCACACCACCACGTGGCTGCCAGCAGACGACGTCGTGATCGTCGATTCGATCCCCACGCTCGGCGTGGCCCGCACGCTCTTCTCGCTGGCCGCACTGGTGCCGGAGGTCTCGGAGAAGCGGGTGCGCGAGGCGGTGGAGGAGGCCATCGAGCTCGGCCTCGCCACCGAGGCGTGGCTGTGGTGGCGGCTCGAGAAGTTGCGCCGCAGTGGTCGGAACGGGGTGAGCGTGTTCGAACGCGTGCTCGGATCGCTCACGCCCGACAAGGTCACCGAGAGCTGGCTCGAGCGCGAGACGCTCCGGGTGATCGGCGGTGCGGGGCTGCCGCTGCCGGTCTGCCAGGCTCGCATCGGGGCGCGCGGCGCCTTCGTCGCCCGGGTCGACTTCCGCTACCCGGACACCATGGCCATCATCGAGGTCAACGGCCACCGGTTCCACGCCTCGCGAGAGCAGCTTCGCCGGGACGCCCAGCGCCGCCGCGGTCTCGTCGCCCTGGGCTTCTCGGTCTACGACTTCACCTACGACGAGGTGGTGCAGGAGCCCGAGGCCGTGCTGGTCACCGTCCGCCACATCCTGGGTCTGCCCCTCGCAGCCTGAGCCCGGGCCGGTCCGGCGTCTGCTTCTGCTTGCAGCCGGTGCCCCTGCGGGTCACGCCCTGCAAGCAGAATCTCGCGGCCCGGACTGGCGTCTGGTTCTGCTTGCAGCGGGTGCCCCTGCGGGTCACCCGGTGCAAGGAGAACCACGAGGGCCGGGTCGCGTCACCCACCCCGGCTGGTCGGTCAGGCCACGTCGGTCTTGGCCAGGCGGCGGGTGGCGTAGAAGAGGACCAGGGCACCCACCACGAGCGGCACCGCGATCCCCGTCGCCAGGCTGAACTCGCCCAGGCGGAGCCGTTCCCCGGTGGTCTCCGACAGGATCGACCGCACGTAGGACCGAACCGCCAGCTTGCTGGCCGTCTCACCGGCGAGGGCCACGAAGCCCTCCCAGATGAGGATGTAGGCGAGGCCCCACGGCAAGGACCGCCGGAACCGGATGCCGCCGGTGACGAACAGGGCGCCGTAGGCGGCAACGGCCACCAGCACCCCGATCAGGGTGCCGAGGAGGAGCCCGCCGTCGGGGTCGATCACCGCGGTGGCGAGCAGCACGGGCGCGCCGACCAGCGGCAAGGTGATGGTGGCGGTGGCGGCCCACGCCGCGGCCACGTGCACGTGCGACGGGACCGGGCGGAGCCACAGGTACACGAGGGACCCGTCGTCGATGAGGTCGCCGAGCGTGGCGGTGCCGAACACCAAGACCGCGACCGGCACGAGGGTGGTGAGGTTGGCGTTTGCGTAGCCGAGCCCGGTGCCGAGCGGGTCGTCGGGGCCCACGAGGTGCACCACGAAGGCGATGCCCACGCTGACGACGTCGAGGGCGGCGATGGCGATGAGGCGACCTCGGGTGGCGATGCTGCGCAGCAGGAGCCGGTACACGGCTGCGAACGCCGTGGCGTTCCGGGGTGCCCGGCCCTCCGAGGTGGCCCAGCTCACGCCCCGCTCGGGCAGGGCCCCGGCAGGGGGACCGACGTGGGGGCCGAGGGGTGGGGTGGGGGCGGTCACGGCTGCACCAGGTAGCGGAAGACGCTCTCGAGGTCGTCGTCGAGCGGGGTGATCTCCCAGAGCGTGGCCCCGGCGTGGCGGGCGGCGCGGGCCACGAGCCGGCGGAACGCCGGCGCGTCGGCGGTGTCCACGACGACCGCCCCGGCCCGCCCCGGAGCGGGCGGTTCGAGGTGGACGCCGAGCACGCCCGCCCGCTCCACCAGCACGGTGGCCAGCTCCCGGGGACGGTCGGTGCGGACGCGGATGCGGTGGGGGCGGTCGTCCATGAGGTCTCGGATGGCGTGGAAGTCGCCGGTGGCGGCCAGGCGACCCTGCGCCACCACGAGCACGCGAGAGCCGAAGCGCTCCACCTCGTCGAGCACGTGGCTCGACACGAGCACGCAGCGCCCCTGCTCGCCCAGGTGCGCGAACAGGTCGATCATGTGGCCGCGCTGGCGTGGGTCGAGGCCGGTGAGGGGCTCGTCGAGCACGAGGATGGCGGGGTCGTTCACCAACGCCTGGGCCACCTTCACGCGCTGGCGCATGCCCTTGGAGTAGGCGGTGACGAGGCGCGGGTCGTTGGGGTCGAGCTCGACCACGCCGAGCGCGCCCCGGGCGGCCGCTTCGGGGTCGGGGACGCCGTTGAGCACCGCGGCCAGCCGGACGAAGGCGAAGGCGTCGAGCGCCTCGAACACCGCCTCCTGCTGGGGCACGATCCCGATCCGTCCCCGGACGGCGAGGTCGGTCCGCGGGTCGGCGCCCAGCACCCGCACCGTGCCCTGGTCGGCGGCGGTCAGCCCGCACAGCATGCGCAGGAGGGTGGACTTGCCGGCGCCGTTGGGGCCGAGCAGGGCGGTGACCCCCGGCCCGACCGAGAACGAGACCTCCGACACCGCCACCACGTCGCCGAACCACTTGGAGGCCCCGGAGACCTCGATCATCGGGGCCGTCACCGGCTGACCTGCAGCGCGTGGAGGCGGAACCGGGCCAGGGCGAAGCCGCCCACGGTCCAGGCCAGCCAGGCGCTCCACAACAGCGCCGACGACGCGCTCGGCATCAGGTTGCCGGGTTCGCCGTGGACGCGGCTGGCGAGGTCGAGCGACAGGTACGTGGGGGCGATCGCCAGGCTGCCCTCGGCCGCGCCGCTCACGCTCAAGATCCCCGTCACCATGATCGAGACCAGGAACAGCAGGATGATGCCCGCGGTGGCCACGGTCTTGCGGTCGGTGAGGCTGGCCACCCCCATGGTGATGCCGGTGTAGAAGACGGTGAGGACCAACCCCGCCGCCAGGACCCGCACGAACGCGAGGAGGATGTCGGCGATGCCGTCGGGCCCCTGGCTCTGGAGGACGTTGGCGAGCAGGAGGAGCAGCGGCGGGCCGAGGCACACCAGCGAGAGGGCGGTGGCGATGGCGATGGCCTTCCCCAGCAGGTAGGTGTCGCGGTCGAGGGGTGACGACAGGTACACGCCGAGCATGCCCGTGCGGCGATCGGTGCAGAGCACCTCGGGGGCCACGAAGGCCACGAACAACATGATGGCGGCGATGACGAAGCCGTAGTAGTCGCCGTAGGTGGGCAGGAAGTCGGTGGGGACGTCCTCCACCGGGAACAGCGCCACCACCCCCACGAACACGATGGCGGGGAGGTAGGCGATCAGCACCGATGGCAGCGGCAGCGCCTTGGCCCACAGGTTGCGGCGGAGCCCGAGCGCCCGCTGGAAGCTGTGCATCGCCAGTGCCCGCACGGCGCCGGGCACGCCGGAGCGGGTGCCCCGGAAGTGGCGGTACCCGCGGTCGAGGATCTGGGCGTCGCCGGTGGGAACGTGGCTCATCGGGTGCCCCCGGGCGCAGCTGGCGCGCCGGCCGCGCCGGCCGCGCCGGCCGCGCCGGCTGAGGGGGATGGTGGGGGTGGGAGGGCGGCGCGGCGGGGGTCGGCGGTGGGGTCGGCCCCGGCCCCGACGCCGAGGAAGACCTGCTCGAGCGAGATGGTCCGCCGGCCCAGGCGTCGGATCCCCGCGCCGGCTTCGTCGACGGCGTCACGCACGGTGTCGAAGAGGAGGCCGTCGCCGGTGATGACGTACCCACGGCCATCCACGAAGATCTGGGCGCCGGTGGCGTGCACAGCGGTGAGCGCGGCCTGGACGGCATCCGGGGCGCCGACGAGTTCGATGCTGAGGCCTTCGCCCCCGCCGCGCAGGTCGTCGAGCGAGCCGTAGGTGGCCACCACACCGCCGTTGAGGATCACGGCGTCGTCGCACACGCGCTCCACCTCCTCGAGCAGGTGGGACGACAGCAGCACGGTGATGTCGAACTCGTGCCCGATCCGGTGGATGAGCTCGAGCATGGCGTCTCGCTGCACCGGGTCGAGCCCGTCGGTGGGCTCGTCGAGGAGGACCAGCTTCGGATCGTGGGCCAGGGCCTGGGCGAGCTTGATGCGCTGGCGCTGGCCGGTGGACATGGTGCCCATGGGCCGCCCCCGCTCCTCGCCCAGGCCCACCTGCCACAGGGCGTCGCTGGCGCGGGTGGTGGCCTCGCGGCGGGGAAGCCCGTGCACCTCGGCCACGTGGCGAACGAAGTCGACCGCCTTCACATCGGGTGGGAGGAGGTGGTGCTCGGGGCTGTAGCCCACCCGGGCGCGGATCTCGGGGCCGGCCGCTGCCGGGTCGAGCCCGAACACCCGGATGGCTCCCTGGTCCGGCACGTGGAGGCCGAGGATCATGCCGAGGAGGGTGGTCTTGCCGGCGCCGTTGGCCCCCAGCAGCCCGGTGACCCCGGGCCCGACGGTGCAGGTTGCGCCACCGAGGGCCAACGTCGGCCCCCACCGCTTCACCACCCCCGACACCTCGATCACCGCGTCCACCGTGGTCAACCTACGTGGTGGTCCCGCCGGCCGCTGATCACCCCTGCTCACCCGGGGCGTCATCGCCCCGCCTCCAGCGCGTCCACCAGACGGGTGGGCAGCAGTGCCTTCCCGCGGGGGAGCATCCGAGCGGCCGCACCGTTTCAGGGGTTGGCCCGACCGTGCTGGGAGGCGGAATCCCTTGCGTTCGCGTGTGGTGGTCATGGGGCTCGTTCTGGTGTCGTCGCTCAACACCGCGCTCCTCGCGTGCCATGCCCTGGTGCGGATGGTCGGTTCGTCCCTGGCCCTGGTGACCATGGCGGTGGTCGGTTCGGTGGCGTTCACCGAGGTGGTGGCACGCCGGTTGCTCCGCCCCGACCCCCGCGACGGGGAGGCCCGGTTCCGGTGGCCCGACCCTGGCGATGGCGCGAGACCGCCCCGACCTTGAGGGGCCGGGGCGGTCTCCTTGGTCCTGGGGGGAACCAGTCGCCCCCGCGGGTGCGTGGGGTGCAGGCGGGGACGACCCAATCGTCGCTGGTCCGAACGGCTCATTGGTGGATGCTCGCCGCGCACGGGGTTGCCGAGCGTGGTGGGAGCTGCCATGCTCGTCGGCGATGGAGTCGTCGGCCCGCCTCGTAGTACTCACGTAGCGCACGCCCTCTCCAGCCGCGTGCGCCCCTCGACCTCCCGCTCCGGGAGGTCGTCGCAGTTTTCGGGCCCGCACCACCCAGCGGCCAGACTGCACCGGGCGCCGCAGCCGTTCACCGCCCGTACCACGCAGTACCGATCCCACTGGGGGACCCATGCAGATCAACGGAGGCCAGGCCCTGATCAAGGCCCTCGAGATGGAGGGCGTCGAGGTCATCTTCGGCCTGCCCGGGGGCGCCATCCTCCCGGTGTACGACCCCATCATCGACTCGCCCATCCGCCACGTGCTCGTGCGCCACGAGCAGGGAGCCGGCCACATGGCCGAGGGCTACGCCCACGCCACCGGCAAGCCCGGCGTGGCCATGGTCACCAGCGGTCCCGGGGCCACCAACATCGTGACGCCCCTGGCCGACGCCTACATGGACTCGATCCCCCTGGTCTGCATCACCGGCCAGGTGGGCACGGCGTCGATCGGCACCGACGCCTTCCAGGAGGCCGACATCACCGGCATCACCCAGTCGGTCACCAAGCACAACTACCTGGTGACCGAAGCCGCCGACATCCCCAGGGTGATCCGCGAGGCGTTCCACATCGCCACCACCGGTCGGCCCGGGCCCGTGCTGGTCGACATCCCCAAGGACATCGTCGACCCCACCAACCCGCGCTCGGCCATGGAGTGGTACTGGCCCACCGACGCCGAGGTCATCGCCGGGCTGCCCGGCTACCGGCCCACCACCACCGGCCACCCCCGCAAGATCAAGGAGGCGGCCGAGATGATCCTGGCCGCGGAGCGCCCGGTGATCTACGCCGGCGGCGGCATCTTGAAGGCCCGGGCCGCCGAGGTGCTGCGCGAGCTGGCCGAGCTCCTCGACCTGCCCGTGGTCACCACGCTCATGGCGCGCGGCGCGTTCCCCGACGATCACCCGCTGTGCCTCGGCATGCCCGGGATGCACGGCAACTACACCGCGATCATGTCGATGCAGGAGTCGGACCTGCTCATCGCCCTCGGCTCGCGCTTCGACGACCGGGTCACCGGCAAGGTCCCGACGTTCGCCCCGCACGCCAAGATCATCCACGTCGACATCGACCCGGCCGAGCTCGGCAAGGTCCGGCGGCCCGACGTCCCGATCGTGGGCGACTGCAACCAGGTGATCACCGAGCTGGTGAAGGCGTTGCGGTCCCTGCTCGAAGGCGGAGCGGCGCCGGCCGACATCACGCCGTGGCGCTCCACCCTCTCGGGCTGGCAGGAGACGTACCCGCTCGCCTACGAGCAGCCGGAGGAGGGCGATCTGCTCAAGCCCCAGATGGTGCTCGAGGCCCTGCGGGACGCGGCACCCGAGGACTGCATCGTGGCCAGCGGGGTCGGCCAGCACCAGATGTGGACGAGCCAGTACTGGAAGTTCCGCCACCCCTACACCTGGATCAACTCCGGCGGCCTCGGCACCATGGGCTTCTCGGTGCCGGCCGCCATCGGGGCCAAGGTCGGCCGACCCGACCGCATGGTCTGGGCCATCGACGGCGACGGCTGCTTCCAGATGACCGCCCAGGAGCTGGTGACCGCGGCCGCCGAGCGGATCCCGGTGAAGATCGCCATCTTGAACAACGCCTACCTGGGCATGGTGCGCCAGTGGCAGGAGATGTTCTACGAGGAGCGGTACTCCGAGGTGTACCTCTCGCCGGACCTGCCCGACTACGTGAAGTGGGCCGAGGCAATGGGTTGCGTGGCGTTCCGGGTCGAGCACCCCGACGACATCGCGCCCACCATCGACAAGGCCAACGCCATCGACGACCGTCCGGTGGTCATCGAGTTCCGCACCGACGCCTCCGAGAAGGTGTTCCCGATGGTGGCCGCCGGGCACTCCAACTCCGACGTGCAGGTCCCACCGTTCCAGCGCCCTGCGGGCGACGGGACCGAGGAGGTGGTCCAGTGACCGGCCCGACCGTGGGCGAGCCCCGCCACCAGACCCTCTCGGTCCTGGTCGAGAACAAGGCCGGCGTCCTCGCTCGCGTCGTCAACCTGTTCTCCCGCCGGGCCTACAACATCTACTCCCTGGCCGTCGCCCCCACCGACGACGAGCGCTTCAGTCGGCTCACGGTGGTGGTCGACGTGGAGTCGGCGCCGCTGGAGCAGATCGTCAAGCAGCTGCACAAGCTCATCAACGTGGTGAAGATCGTCGAGCACGATCCCCGTCACTCGGTGGAGCGTGAGCTGCTCATCG
>CAZIVZ010000015.1:0-17623 GCA_964542495.1 uncultured Aquihabitans sp. | reverse complement strand
GTCGAGGTGCTCCCGGCGCTCCGCGTCGGCGAAGACCCGGCGCGCCCGATCCGTGGCCCAGCTCCCGCCGGCCCTGGTGGCTGCCTTGGCCAGCACGACGTTGCGCCCCGCGCGTCCCGTGGTGCCGATGGCGCGCGCCGCGGCGGGGGTGGCCGCGCCGCGGCGGCGCCACATGGCCCACACCCCGAGCGCGCCCGCGGCCACGATCCCCGATGCGATGGCACGCGAGCTGGGCACGGGGAGCGACGCTAGTCACAAACGACCCGGGTTCCCGCGGCTTCGCTCTTCCGTTCTGCGGTCTGTCAGGTGGTAGATATGCACCGGCTCGTCCGGTCTGACGCCGGCGAGGAGCCAGGAGGTCCTGACGTGGGCGATGACAGCGAGGTCCTCGAGCCGGCACGGCCGCGCCCCGCCGGGCGCAGCGCCGCCGAGGTGGCGGCCGATCCCGTCACGCCCGGCGGGTCCATCCCCGGCGTCGACGGCACCGAGGGCGAGGAGGGCAAGAAGAAGCGCGGGTTCCCGTCCCCGCTCACCGTGCTGCTCCTGGTGCTCCTCGGCGTGTGGGTGCTCACGCTCGTGCTGCCGTCGGGCCAGTACCAGCTCGACGACTCGGGCGCGCCCATCGCCGGCTCCTACGAGCAGGTGCCGTCGCCGCTCAGCTTCCGCGACTCCGTCGAGGATCTCGCCTTCTCGCCCCTGAACGGGCTCTACGGCATCCAGGACTCCGAGACCGGCCACGTCGGACCGTTCAACCGCGGCACCATGTTCGGGTCCGCCCAGGTCTTCTTGTTCATCCTCGCCATCGGCGGCTTCATGACCGTGGTGTTCAAGACCGGGTCGCTGGACCTCGGGATCTCCCACCTGGCCCGGCGCTTCAGCACCAGAGGACCGTTGCTGATCATCGTCTTGAGCGTCCTGTTCGGCATCTTGGGCTCCACCATGTCCTGGAGCGACGAGACGCTCGGGTTCTACGCCTTGATGATCCCCCTGATGCTCGCCCTCGGGTACGACCGGGTGGTCACCGTCGCGGTGGTCACCGTCGCGCCCTTCGCCGGTTCGATCGGGGCCACCGTCAACCCGTTCCGGATCGGCACCGGGTCCGACGCCGCCGGCATCTCGATGGGCGACGGCCTCCCGTTGCGCCTGGTGCTGCTCGTGCTGGTCATGGCCGCGGTCATCGTGTACACGCTGCGCTACGCGGCCCGGGTGAAGGCCGACCCGTCGACGTCGCTGGTGGGCCACGACCCCGAGGACGCCGAACTGGTCGCCCAAGCCAGCGACCAAGAGCTGCGGGCGCTGTCGGGCACCGACAAGGCGGTGATCGCGATCCTCGCCGGCACGTTCCTGCTCATGATCTTCTCGATCATCCCGTGGGGCGCGATCCTCAACAACACCGTGGCCGACCCGGTGACCCACGAGACGATCACCGAGGCGTTCTCCTGGGAGCTGGGCTGGTGGCTGCCCGAGCTCACCGCCCTGTTCATGGTGATGGCGGTGGTGATCGGCGTCGTCGGTCGCCTCGGCGAGAAGGACACCGCCAGCGCCTTCATCCAGGGCGTCATGGACTTCACCGGCCCGGCGATCCTGGTGGCCATCGCCCGGGGGGTGTCGGTGCTGCTCACCAACTCCAAGACGATCGACACCGTCCTCAACTCCATGGAGGGCATCGTCGACGGTCGGTCCAGCATCGTCTTCATGGTCCTCGTCTCCATCGTGTCGGCCCCGCTCGCGTTCCTGGTGGGGTCGGGATCGGCGGGCATGGCGCTGGTGATGCCGATCCTGGCCCCGCTCGGCGACTTCGCCGGGGTCGACCGGTCCCTCGTCGTCACCGCCTACAACTCGATCGGCGGCATCTTGCTGCTGATCCTGCCCACCAACGCCCTGCTCATGGCCGGCCTCGGCCTCGCCCGCGTCGGCTTCGACGTGTACCTGAGGTTCGTGCTCCCGCTCATCGGCATCCTCACCGCCATCACCATGGCGGTGCTGCTGGCCGGTGTGGCGGTGTCGTGAGCGGCCCCACCCCCGCAGCTCCATCCTCCAGGAGGACACCCCGATGACCGCCCCCATCCGCCCCGTCCCCTCGCTCGACGTCCGCTCCGACGTCGCCGTCGCCGCGTCCGTCCCCGGTGCGGCCGAGGCGGTCGGGCTCCTCCTCGGCCCCGACGGCCCCGTGCCCGACGGCCTCGGGCTCGACCGGGACCGGCTCGGCGCGCTCGGCTTCTGCGGCGCGGTGGGCGACACCTTGGTGGTGCCCGGTGCCGGCGGCGCGGTGCTGGTGGCGGTGGGCATCGGTGACGGCACGCCGGCAACCGACCTGCGCACCGTGGGCGCTTCGTTCGCCCGCGCCTGCGGGCGGCTGTCATCGCTCGCGCTGGTGCTCGCGGGGCTGGAGGACGCCGGATCGCCCGGCGCCACGGCCGAAGCGCTGGTGGAGGGCGTGCTGCTGGCCCGCTACCACTACCCGGTGCTGAAGTCCGAGGCACCCGGTGCGCCCGTCGCGTCGATCACGCTGGTGGTCGACGGTGACCAGGCACCGTTCGCCGCCGGAGCCGAGCGCGGACGGGTCCTGGCCTCGGCCACCGCCTTGGCCCGAGACCTCGCCAACACGCCGCACAACCACCTCTCGGCGCGGCGGCTGGGCGAGCTGGCCCAGGAGCTCGGTGCCGGAGCTGGCCTCGGGATCGAGGTGTTCGACGAGGACGACCTCGTGGAGATGCAGATGGCGGGCCTGCTCGCCATCAACGCCGGCAGCGCCGAGCCGGCCCGGCTGATCAAGCTCACCTACCGGCCGGACCAGCCCACCGGGTCGCTCGCCCTCGTGGGCAAGGGGATCATGTACGACTCGGGCGGTCTCAGCATCAAGCCCAGCGACGCCATCCACGCCCAGATGAAGAACGACATGTCGGGCGCCGCGGCGGTGCTCGCCTCGATGCTGGCCCTGCGGGATCTCGGGTGCACCACCGCGGTCACCGGCTACCTGACCTGTACCGACAACATGCCCTCGGGCACGGCCACCGCGCTGGGCGACGTGATCACCTACCGCGACGGGACCACGGTGGAGATGCTCGACACCGACGCTGAGGGCCGGGTGGTCATGGCCGACGCCCTGATCCTCGCCCGGGAGGAGGGCTTCGACGCCGTCGTCGACATCGCCACCCTCACCGGGTCAGCCATCCGTGCGCTGGGCAAGGACATGTCGGCGCTGTTCGCCAACCACGACGCCATGGCCCAGCAGGTGGAAGCAGCGGCCGGCGTCAGCGGCGAGATGGTGTGGCGGCTGCCGCTCCACCACCCCTACCGCAGCGACATCGACTCGCTCACCGCCGACCTCATGAACTGCGCACCCATCGGCAAGCCCGACGCCATCATCGCCGCGCTGTTCCTCGCCCACTTCGTGGGCGACGTCCCCTGGGCCCACATCGACATGTGCGGGCCGGCCCAGGCCGACACCGCCACCGGGCTCCAGGTGCCCGGCTGCAGCGGCTGGGGCGCGCGGATCCTGGCCCACGTCGCCCTCGGCTTCACCCCGCCGGCCTAGCCGCCACGAGCCTCGATCCACTCGGTGAGCGGCGCGGGGAGGCTGGCGTCGCGGGCGCCCCAGTCGACGACCTCCCGTGACCCGGCCACCAGGTCGTGCAGCGCCCGGCGGCTCCGCCCGAGCACGGCCGGCACGAAGCCCAGACCCAGGATGAAGCTGAACGGGAAGGCGAGCACCCGCAGCGCAGCGCGCCCGGGCCCGAGCGGCCCGCCGTCGACGGCCACCACCCGCAGGCCAACCACGCCCTTGCCCACCGTGCGACCCGTCACGGTGAGCGACACCCACAGGTAGAGGAACCACCAGGCGCCGAACCCGGCCAGCCATGGACTGCTCTCCTTGGTGCCCGGGTCGAGCGCGCTGTTGGCGAACAGCTCCCACAGCGAGGTGGCGAGGGAGACGCCCAGACCGAACAGGGTGGACACCAGCACCGAGTCGATGACGAAGCCGATGAGCCGGCCGAGGGGCCCCGCCGGACGGCCCTGGGGCACGGGACCCTCGGCGGGCACCACGACGCCGCGCTGCAGCACCTTGTCGACCAGGCCCAGGGTCACCACGTCGATGCCGAGCACCTGGCGACGGCCCAGGTCCAGCGTCCGAGCCGCCAGGCCCGTGGTGGCGTCGCGCACGATCTGGTCGATCCCCGCCCGGGCCACCAGGAGGGGGATGTCCACCTGGGCGAGCACGGCGTCGAGGTCCACGCGGGCCATCAGCGCGCCGACGTCCACCCGGGCCATGAGGGCGTCCACATCCACCCGCTGCATCAGCGCGTCCACGTCCACCCGTTGGATCAACGCGTCGACGTCGACCCGTTGGACCAGCGCATCCACGTCGACCCGCCGGATGAGGGCGTCGACATCGACCCCACGGACCAGGCCGTCGACGTCCACGCCACCGATCAGCGCGTTCACGTCGATGCGGGCCATCAGCGCGTCGACATCGATGCGGGCGAGGGCGGCGTCGAGGTCGAGCCGGGCGATCACGTGGTCGAGGTCGAGGCGCTCGATCAGCTCGTCGGGATCGAGGGCATCGACCGCACGCGGCACGATGGCCCCGAAGACGCGATCCATCGGCGTTCGTGCTCGGGCCACCCGACCATCCTGTTCGATGGCCGGCCCCGACCGGGGGATCGGTCACTCCACCGAGGGTGTGCGTGCTCGATGCTGCAGGACGACACCGAACACGCGCACCTTCGAGCTGGACCCCTTGGTCGAAGCGGCGTGGCCGAACGGGGCGGGGGGCGCCGCTAGCGTCGCCGTCGTGGCCGACAGCACGATCAGCTTCCTGATGCTCGGCTTGGTGGTGGTGCTGTTCGTGTGGAACCGCCTCCCGGTGGAGCTGGTGGCCATCGGGGCCGGTCTGGCGCTGTACGCCACCGGCGTGCTCGAGCTCGACCAGGTGTTGGCGGGCTACGGCGACTCCACCGTGGTGCTCATCGCGTCGCTGTTCGTGGTGAGCGAGGGCCTCGACGCCACCGGGGTCACCACCTGGGCCGGCCAGCAGATGATCGCCCGCGCCGGCACCGATCGCTCGCGCCTGCTCGTCTACGTGATGCTGCTGGTGGCACTGCTCACCGCCCTCATCAGCGTCAACGGCGCAGTGGCGGCACTGCTCCCCATGGTGGTGGTGGTGGCCATCCGCCTCGGCCGCTCACCCTCGCAGCTGGTGATGCCCGTCGCCTTCGCCGCCCACGCCGGTTCCCTGCTCGCCCTCACCGGCACCCCGGTCAACGTGATCGTGTCCGACGCCGCGTTCGACGCCGGCGGTGCCCGGTTCGGCTACCTGTCGTTCTCGCTGGTGGGCATCCCGTTGCTCCTCGGCGTGATCGCCATCGCCGTGGTCCTCGGGCCCCGGCTCCTGCCCGAACGCCGGGCCAAGGTCATCCCGCCCGACCTCAGCGCCCACGCCCGCACGCTCGTGCGCCAGTACCTCGACGATCAGCTCGTCTCCCGGCTGCTCGTCTGCCCGGACTCCACCCTCATCGGTCGCAGGCAGGCCGAGCTCGCCCTGCCCGACCACCCCGACGTCACCATCGTCGGCATCGCCCACGGGACCGACCCGATGGCGTCTGTCGGGTCCATCGCCGACCTCGACGTGAAGGAGGGCGATTCCCTGTTGGTGCGGGGCGACGACGATGCCATCGCCGATCTGGCCGCTGCCCACGGCCTCCGCGTGCTCGCCCCACGAACCGACGACGAGTACGGCCGCCGGTTGCTCAACCGGGGCGCCGGGGTGGGCGAGGTGGTGGTGGCCCCGCGCTCGGACCTCATCGGCGAGCGGATGTTCCCGGGAATGGTCACCGACAGCGGCGACTTCGTGGTGCTCGCCGTGCAGCGCCGCGGCGACGACCTCGGCCCCGACCCCGTGGTCCTCGCCGCCGGCGACACCCTCCTGCTGCAGGGCACCTGGGACGCGCTCGACCGCACGGTCCACGACCGTGACGTGCTCGTGGTCGACCGGCCGGAGCTGGTGCGCCGCCAGGCCGTGCCCATGGGCCCGCGGGCCCGATCCGCGCTGGGCGTGCTGATGGCCATGGTGGCCCTGCTGATCACCGGTGCCGTGCCCACGGTGGTGGCCGGCCTCCTGGCGGCGTGCGCGATGGTCCTGCTCCGGGTGCTCACGGTCGACCAGGCGTACCGCGGCATCTCGTGGACCACGGTGGTGCTGGTCGGCGGGATGATCCCGCTCTCCACCGCCATCACCCAGAGCGGCGCGGCCGATCAGCTCGCCACGGGACTGGTCGATGTGGTGGGCGACCACGGCCCGTACGCACTCCTGCTCGGCCTGTTCGTCCTCACCGCCGCGCTCGGCCAGCTCATCTCCAACATGGCCACCGCGCTGATCGTGATCCCCATCTCGCTGTCGGCCGCTGCGGACCTGGCGGTCTCGCCCCGGCCGGTGCTGATGTCGGTGACGGTGGCGGCGGCGGCCTCGTTCCTGACGCCGGTGGCCACCCCCGCCAACCTCATGGTGATGGGACCGGGCGGCTACCGCTTCGGCGACTACTGGAAGCTGGGCCTGCCGATGCTGATCTGGTTCGGCCTGGTGGCCGTGCTCCTCGTCCCCCAGATCTGGTCGTTCTGACCTCCGACGCTGCCGCGTCCCCGCGCCTCACGCCGCCTCCCCGCCCCACCCCACCCGCCCGAGGAACCCGATGTCGCAACCTGACCGACCCCTACGCGCCGCGCTGGTTCGCCGCCCCACGTTCCCGGGCCTGGCCCTCGGCCTGGTGTTCTGGTGGCAGTCGCTCTCGCCCACGCTGATGCCCCGCACCTGGGTGGCCCAGGCCGCCATGAGCGCCATCTGCACCACGCTCGGCATGGCCATCGGCACCCTGCTGGGCGACGCCCTGAAAGCCGGCCTGCGCGCCGCCCACCGGCCGATCACGCCGCCGGTCACCCGCGGGGCATGGCGGGTCATCGGCCCGCTCGGCCTGGTCGTGGCGCTCGTCGGCGCGCTGCTGTGGCCCCGCTGGCAGACCGACCAGCGTCGCGGCGTCTCGCTCGGTCCCCTCCCCGCCGTCCAGTCCGTCCCGATGCTCGTGCTCACCGCCGTGCTCCTCGTGGTGCTGGTGGTGATCGGCCGGCTGGTGGGCCGGGGGGTCCGCCGGATCCACCGCTCGCTCGATGCCCGCCTCCCCCGCCTGGTGGCCACCCCCCTCACCGTGGTGCTGGTGCTGGTGCTGGCGTCGTTCGTGTTCCGCGACGTGCTGGCCGCCCGGTTCACGTCCTGGGCCGACGCGTCGTTCTCCCTCGTCGACGACACCACCAGCGAGGGCACCGAGCGACCCGCCGAGCCCACCGTGTCCGGAAGCCCGGCGTCGCTGGTGGCGTGGGACGACCTCGGGCGCCACGGCCGCGACTTCGTGGCCCAGGCCACCACGGCCGACGAGCTGGCCGAGTTCCACGGCGGCGACGACGGCCTGCTCCGGCCCATCCGCGCCTACGTGGGCCTGAAGTCGGGCGACAGCCCCCAGGAGCGGGCCGCGCTGGCCGTGCGCGAGCTCGAGCGCACCGAGGCGTTCGAGCGCGAGGTGCTCGTGGTGATCACCGTCACCGGCAGCGGCTGGGTGGACCCCGACGCAGCCGTGGCCATCGAGCAGATGTACGGCGGCGACACCGCCCTGGTGGCCCAGCAGTACTCCTACCTCCCGAGCTGGATCGCATCCCTGCTCTCCCCCGCCGCCTCGGTGGAGACGTCCTCCGCCCTGTTCGAGGCCGTCCACGAGCGGTGGGAGCGCGAGCCCGAGGCCACCCGACCCCGGCTGGTGGTGTTCGGCCAGAGCCTCGGCTCCTACGGCGCCGAGGCCGCCTTCGCCGGCCCCGACGCCCGAGCGTCGGTGGCCAACCTGGTGGCCCGCACCGACGGCGCGCTGTTCACCGGTCCCACCAAGGACAACCTCATCTGGAACCAGCTCGTCGACGCTCGCGAGCCGGGCTCCCCCGTGTGGCTCCCCGTCTACGACGGTGGCCGCCACGTGCGCTTCGCCAACCGCAACCCCGAGGTCCCGCCGCTCGATCCGGACTGGGCCGAGCCGCGCATCCTCTACATCCAGCACCCCACCGACCCGGTGACGTTCTGGAACGTCCCCACGCTGTGGCGGCAGCCCGAATGGATGGACCACCCCCGCGGCATCGGGGTGCCCGACCGAGGCCGGTGGTTCCCGGTGGTCACCTTCACCCAGGGGGTGTTCGACCTCATGGCCGGGTTCGGGGCCCCGCCCGGCTACGGGCACGACTACCGGCTCGACTTCGTGGCCGGCTGGGCCACCGTCGCGCCTCCCGACGGCTGGAACGCTTCGCGCACCGAGGCGCTCCAGGACTTCCTTCGCAGCCGATGACCGCCGAGCTGGCCGGGCACCACCGCTCCACCGTGGCGCTCGGCGCGGTGCTCGCCCTGCTGGTGGTGGCCAACGTGGCCCGCTCCACGGTGGTGCCGAGCGGCGTCCACCTCCCGTTCAACCTCGCCACGGCAGCCGCGGTGGTCGCCATCGGGGCGTGGGCCCAGCTGTCGCGGGTCGAGCTCGGCCTCGATGGCCGCGCGTTGGGCGCCGGCCTGCGCCTGGGGCTCCTCGCCTTCGTGGTCGTCTCCGCCGTGCTGGCGGTGGCCGCGCTCGTGCCCGCGGCACGGGGCGCGTTCGACGACGACCGGGCCCGGGTCGACGCCGCCACGATGGCCGGGCGCGCCCTGGTGTTGATCCCCCTGGGCACGGTCCTGGTGGAGGAGCTGATCTTCCGCGGCGTCGTGCACGGCCTGCTGACCCGACTGACCACGGCCACCGGTGCCCTGGCGGTGGGTGCCGTGGTGTTCGGGCTCTGGCACGTGTTCCCCGCCTGGCGCGCCGCCGATGGCACGACCCTCGACCGCCTGGGCGTTGCGGTCGGCACCCTGGCCGCCACCACGGTGGCCGGCGCGATGTTCGTGTGGCTGCGGGCCCGGTCGGGCAGCCTCGTCGCCCCGGCCCTGGCCCACCTGGCCACCAACTCCGTCGCCTACGTCGCCGCCTGGCTCCTCACCCGCTGACGCCGGCTCGGCGCCGGGCTCACTCCACCGTCGAGGGGCGCGACGGCGGCGAGGTGCCCAGCACCACCGAGGCGGCGGTGCCCGGGGTGTCGAAGAACCCGGCCTGGCGGAGCTCCGACAGCGCCGCCACGACCGCGGCGGTGAGCGGCACGGCGACGAACACCCCGAGCAGGCCACCGATGGCGCCGCCGGCCACCGAGGCCAGCGCCACCACCAGCGGGTGCAGGCGAGTGGTCTTGCCCATGATCAGCGGCTGCAGCACGTTCGTCTCCACCTGCTGGACCACGATCACCACGGCCAGCATGGCGAGGCCCCGGCCCATGCCGCCGCTGCTCAGCGCGAGGAGCGAGGCGAACGCGCCGGCCACGAACGCGCCCACGTACGGGACGAAGCCGAGCACGAAGGTGAGCACGAGGATCGCGGCCGGGTACGGCACACCCAGGATCCAGGCGCCGAGGGAGATGCACACGGCGTCGGCCCCGGCCACGAGCGCGGCGCCACGCACGTAGCCGCCGACGGCACCGAAGCTGCTCCGGCCGGTGGCGTCGACCACGAGGGACCCGCCGGCCAGGCGCTCGATGCACCAGGCCCACATGTGGCCACCGTCCTTGAGCAGGAAGAAGGTCACGAACACGCTGAGCAGCACCATGGTGACGAAGTCGAAGGCCCGTGAGACCAGGGCGAACCCTCCGGTGAGCAGGAGCCCGGTGATCTGACTGGATGCGTAGGCCGCGGCATCGCCATCCGAGCCCTGGTCCTCGCCCAGCAGGTGACCCCGGACACCGGCGTCTTCCAGGCGGGTGAGGCCCCGGTCGAGGCTCGTGGCGATGCCCGCCGACTGGCTGACCAGGGCCGACCCGGTGATGGCGGCGGCGCCGAGGAGGAGGGCCAGCAGCACCAGCAGGGCGATCCCGGCCGACAGCCCGCGTCCCATGCCCCGTCGGCGCAGCACCCGCACCACCGGCAGCAGTGCGCTGGTGAACAGGAGGGCCAGGAAGACGGGCACGATGATGACGTCGAGTGCCACCAGGGTGGTGATCACCGCGCCGGCGGCCACCGTGGTCACGAGGAAGCGCCACGACACCGCGCTCAGGCGGTCGAGCCAGGCCGGCACCGGCGGGGCCACCGTGGTGCGGTCCAGGCTGCTCATGGGTGCGAGCCTACGGCCGGCCCCTGGGTCCCCAGGGGGACCCGGGCGCTAGGTTCGGGCGCCGGCGACGCACGAGGCGATCGTCCACCCACGGAGGTCACACCATGGTCAAGGCCACGTTCAACGTGCTCAGCGAAGCCGACAAGAAGTTGGTGCTCGAGGCCGAGCCCAAGCGGCTCAAGGCACTCGACGAGGATCAGTTGATCGACCTCCACGCCCGGGTACGGCGCGCCCGCAACCGCCACGTGAAGCTCTACCGGCGTGAAGCCGGCGCCCAGGTGAGCACCGACCGGGCCCGGGCGCTGGCCAGCAAGAAGAGTCGACGCAACGCCGCCCGCGCCGAGGTGTTCGAGGAGACCCTGGCCCGGGTCAGCCGCCGCCTGAGCGCCGAGGCCCGTGCCAGCGCCGACGCCCTGCGCGCCGAGCGCCTCGAGCAGGCCCGGTCGGCCAAGGCCCGCTCGAGCAAGGGCGCCAAGCGCACCGCCGGCTCGGGCAAGGCCTCGGGCTCGGGACGCACGGCGCGCAAGGCGGTGAGCCCGGCCACCAAGAAGGAGCGGGCGTCCACCAAGGCCGCCGGCAAGCGCCGGCAGGCCAAGCGCGACAGCCGCTGACCCCACCGGGACCCGGGCTCAGCTGGGGGTGACGCCCCCGGCGAGCTCGGTCTCCTCGGGGCCGGCCAGCACCAGCTTCCACGCCATGGCGCCCAGGGCGGCGCCCGCCATGGGGGCCAGGATGAACACCGGCAGCTGCACCATCGCGTCACCGCCGGCGAAGATCGCCTGGCTGATGGAACGCGCCGGGTTCACGCTGGTGTTCGACACCGGGATCGTGATCAGGTGGATCAGCGTCAGGGCGAAGCCGATCACCACGCCGCCGAACTCGGCGATCGACTTCTTGGCCGTGGCCCCCAGGATGATGATGACGAACAGCGCCGTCATGACGACCTCGGCCACCACCACGGCCAGGGCGCTGTAGCCACCGGGGCTGCGGTCGCCGAACCCGTTGGACGCGAACCCCGGCGCGTTGACAGGACCATCGCTGAAGCTGAAGCCGTCGACACCCGACGCGATCACGGCGAGCACGGCGGCGGCGATGATGGCACCCACCACCTGGGCCGCCATGTAGGCAGGAGCATCCTTCTTGTCGAACCGTCCGCCGATCACCAGGCCGAGCGTGACCGCCGGGTTGAAGTGCCCACCGGAGATGCCGCCCACGGCGTAGGCCATGGTGAGCACCGACAGGCCGAAGGCGAGGGCCACCCCGTGGGCACCGATCACCTTCCCGGCCAGGACGGCCGAGCCGCACCCGCCGAGGACGAGCCAGAAGGTGCCGAAGACCTCGGCACCGAGACGTCGCTTCATGTCCATGTGTGACCTCCACGTCGACCGAGCACGCTCGCTCCACGTGAACCGTACCCGGCGAGGAGCACGCGAGGGGGTGGATGCGCGAAGGTGCCGGTGGTCGAGCGGGCGACTCGATCCACCGGCACCTCCCCCATAGACCACCGGTCCCGCCAGCCATGACGCAGCCCGAGATGTCGTAACCCTCGGGGCGGGCTCCTGGCCGGTCGCTACTCGCGCGCCATGTTGGCGAACTTGGTGTAGTGGTCCAGGAAGGCCAGGCGGACCATGCCGGTGGGCCCGGCACGGTGCTTGGCCACCAGCACCTCGGCGGTGCCCCGATCCGGCGAGTCGGCGTTGTACTGCTCGTCTCGGTACAGGAACACCACCACGTCGGCATCTTGCTCGAGCGAGTTGTGGGCAACGATGCCGTTGGCGACGAAGTTGTGCGTCTCGAGCACCGTGGCGTCGAACACGGGCTGGTCCCCCAGCGACTCGATCTCGACGACGCGGTCCCAGAGGACGTCGGAGCTGGCGAGGTCGGCGAGCGCCTTGTCGCTGGTGATCTCGGCGATCGACGCCAGGCGACCACGCCGCATCGACCGGGGCCGCGTGGGCGAACCGAGCAGGTACGAGCCGCAGTGGTCCTCGCCGAGCTCGCGTGCCAGGTCCCGTTGGGACAGCCCGGCTTCCTTCATCGCAGCGATGATCTGGGGCCGCACCTCCCACGGGATGGTGTCGACGTTGGGGCTGGCGGTGACGTCGGCGAGCGCATCGAGCGCCGGCGCGACGAGCTGTCCCCGCCGGCCGTGGATGCCTACGTCCTCGAGGAACCGTCGCTGGTTGGTCACGCCCTCGACGCGCACCTGGTGCAGCGACCGGTGGTCGCCCTGCGCCACCAACGAGATCCGAGCCTGCACGCCGACCCGCAGCAGCAGCCGCTGGACGTCGTCGGCCAGCCGACGCGAGGTGGTGGCGTAGGAGAGCCGGACCCGCGCGCCCTTCCCCGACGCGTTGATCCCGATGGTCCCGTCGGTGGCCCAGAGGTGACGCAGGAACAGCCGCACCTGGTGGTCCGGCAGAGCGTGCACCGCATCGGGCACGAACTTCTCCATGCCACGAGGCGGGACACAGCCATCGCCCATGAGGTGTGCGAGGTGGACGACCTCGTCGGCGTGGATCGGCTCGGGGCTCAGCGGCGGATCGAGGCGGCGGGGCACGGCGACCCGTGCTCCCATCGCCAGGTCTTCGAGCTTCGTCCACCCGGAGACGGTGCGGAAGCGGTGGTTGGCCGTGGCCTCCACCTGCCGGCCCGAAGCCAGTCTGAGGCGGAACACCTCCTTGGTGCCGCTCGGGAACGCATGGGTCAACTGCGACGGCACGAACCTCCAGCGGTCATCGAGGGCCCAGACCGCGACGTCCTTCGCCCCGCTGGCCACGAGCTCGCCGAGGGTGACCTCAGCGTTGGTGTCGGCCCGCAGGAGACGGGTCGACGCGGTGAGGCAACCCGATTCACGCAGGTCGGAGAGCATGGGTCGCTTGTCGGCGCGCTGCTCGAGGCCGCGGTTGAGCTGGGCCAGGGCGACCACCGGGCACTCCAGCTCGCGGGCCAGGATCTTGAGGCCACGGCTGATCTCGGCCACCTCCACCTGGCGGCTCTCGGCGCCGGACCGGCCGCTCATGAGCTGGATGTAGTCGACCACGATCATCCCGAGCTGGCCCACCTTCGACTGGAGGCGGCGGGCCTTGGAGCGGATCTCCATGACGGTCACGTTGGGGTTGTCGTCGATCCAGAGGTTGGCCTCGCCCAGTCGTCCGATGGCGTGGCTGATCCGGCGCCAGTCGTCCTCGTTGAGGCGGCCGTTGCGGACCTTGGTGGAGTCGACCCGGGCCTCCGAGCACAGCAGGCGCTGGGTGAGCTCGATGCGGCTCATCTCGAGGGAGAAGAAGAGCACGGGCCGGTGGGCCTCGAGCGCCGCGTGCCCGGCCATGCCCAGGGCGAAGCTGGTCTTGCCCATGCCGGGCCGGGCCCCCACCACCACCAGGGCGTTGGGCTGGAGCCCGGCGGTGAGCTCGTCGAAGTCGGTGTACCCCGACGGGGTGCCGGTGATGGCGTCGCCGCGCTCCACCAAGGCCTCGAGCGTGTCGAGGGTCTGGTCCAACATGTCGTGCAGGCGTGACATGGAGTCGGTCTGGCGGTGCTGGGCCACCTGGAACATCATCCGCTCGGCGTCGTCCACCGCCTTGGTGACGTCGTCGGGCAGGCCGTACCCGATCTCGGCGATCTCGCCTGCCACCCCGATGAGCCCGCGCAGCAGCGAGTGCTCCTCGACGATCTTGGCGTAGCGCGCCGCGCTCGAGGTGGCGGGGGTGGCGGCCTGGAGCGTGATGAGCGTGTTGGGTCCACCGATGGCATCGAGCAGGTCGGCCCGGCGCAGCTCCTCGGCCACGGTGACCGGATCGACCGGCTCGCCCTGGGCCGACAGCGACGTGATCGCTTCGTAGATGTGGCCGTGGGCGGGCTTGTAGAAGTCGTCGGGTGCGAGCGACTCGGACGCCACGTCGATGGCGGTGCGCGACAGGAGCATCGCCCCCAGCAAGCTCTCCTCGGCATCGAGGTTGTGCGGCGGCACCCGCCCGCCGGGACCGCGTGGTGCGCTGCGCCGGCCACCGGGCGGACCGAGCTCCGGTGGCGGCCCGTCGTCGAAGTCGGGTGGCAGGTCGTCGTCCATGGGGTGGCTCCAGTCTGGGGGCAACGGCCTGGGGACCGCCAGTGCCAACTACCTGTGGATGAACTGGGGACAACACGGTGCGTGGCCGGATTGAACGCAGCGCTACGCACCGGGAGATCGTTGACCGGCAACGGAAAAGGCACCGACGTCCGGAGGCGAGCCCCCGGACGTCGGATGTGGAAAAACGACGGTGGACGCCCGCAGCGCCCCCTGGGATCAGCCGGCGTCGGAGGCGATCTCGACCGTGACCGGGAACTCCACGTTGGCGTGGAGCTTGACCGGCACCAGGTGGGTGCCGAGGGTCTTGATCGGCTCGCTGAGGTGGACCTGCTTGCGGTCGATGTCGACACCCTTCTGGGCGGCGATGGCGGCCACGATGTCGGCCGAGGTGACCGACCCGAAGAGGCGGTCGTCGGCACCGACCCGGGCGGTGAGGTTCACCGGCGAGTTCACGAGCGACTTGGCCACCTCCTCGGCCGCGGCACGAGCGGTGGCGTCCTTCACGTCTCGGGAGCGGCGCATGCTCTCGGCCTGGGCTTCGGCACCGGTGGTGGCCAGGAAGGCCAGGCCGCGCGGCAGGAGGTAGTTGCGGCCATAGCCGTTGGCCACCTCGACCACGTCGCCCTTGTTGCCCACGCCGGCGACGTCGGCACGGAGGATGAGACGCATCAGGCCTCCACCTCCTCGGCCAGGATCTCCTCGTCACCGAGCAGGCCCTCGAAGTCCTCGTCGCCACCCTCGGCGCCCCCGGGAGGCGGCGCGGTGGGACGCGGCGGCGGGCCGTCGGCCCGGATGCCGCGCTCGGCGCCCCGGTCCCGGCCGCCACGCTGCTGCGTGACGCGGTTGGCGTAGGGCAGCAGCGCCATCTCGCGAGCGTTCTTGATGGCCATGGCCACCGTGCTCTGCTGCTGGGCGTCGTTGCCGGTGACGCGACGGGCCCGGATCTTGGCCCGATCGGACATGAACCGGCGCAGCAGGTTGACGTCCTTGTAGTCGATGTAGTCGACCTGCTCCTGGTTCAGGATGCTGATCTTCTTCTTGGAGCGGCGCGCGTTGTCCTTGTTCTTGGCGCGCTTCGGCTTCGGTGCCATCAGAAGGGCTCCTCCCCGTCGTAGTTGGTGGGCTCGTTGGATGCGGCGGGGCGGGGGGCGTTGCCACCGCCACCGCTGTAACCGCCACCACCTCCACCGGAAGCGCCGTCACGACGCTCGATCTTCTGGACCTGGGCGGTGGCCCAGCGCAGGCTCGGGGCGATCTCGTCGGCGACGACCTCCACCTTGGAGCGCTTCTCGCCGTTGTCGGTCTCCCAGGAACGCTGCTCGAGGCGACCCGAGACGACGACGCGGGTGCCGCGCTGGATGGACTCGGACACGTTCTCGGCCATCTGGGCCCAGCACTTGACGTCGAAGAAGGAGACCTGCTCCTCCCACTCGTTGTTCTGGCGGTTCTGCCAGCGACGGTTCACGGCCAACCCGAAGGTGGCCACCGTCTGGCCCGAGGGCGTGTAGCGCAGCTCCGGGTCGCGGGTCACGTTGCCCACGAGGGTCACGGTGTTGTCCATGGTGTCCTCCTGCAGCTCACCCGGCCTCGGCGGCCGGGGCAGGGGCTCCCAGGAGGCCACGACGGTGGGCCTCGCTGTCGGGGAGCCGGATGATCTTGTGGCGGACGACCTCGTCCGCGAGTCGCAGGTTGCGGTCGACGGTGTCGAGCGCGCCCGGCTCGGCCTCGATCTCGAACACCACGTAGAACCCTTCGGTCTTGTGGTTGATCTCGTAGGCGAATCGACGGCGGCCCCACTTGTCGGTCTTGGGGACGGTGCCCCCAGCGGACTCGACCTGCGCGGTCACCTGGTTGATCACTCCGGCGACGGTGCTCTCGTCGAGATCGCCGTCGAAGATGACCATGAGTTCATAGGCTCGCATCGCGAGCATCACCTCCCTGTGGACCCGGCGCTGGCCGGGGCCCCTCGCCTTGTTGCTCGGGGCAGGGTTTGCAGTTGGATCGTCGACGTTACCGGACGGTCGCGGCGTGGACCTCATCGCGCCATCGTGCACCGGGGGGGTGACACCCCGCGATCAGGACCCCTCCCCGACCTCCGGGCACGTCGTTGCCGTGACCTCGATGGTGGACCCCTCACCCACCCCGAGCTCGTCCAGGCGACCGGCCGGCACCTCGAGGGCCGACGTGTACGGACCTTCCGATGCGTAGCTGGGGCAGGTCGACGAATCGCTGCACGGCACCATGTCGGTCATCGAGACGAAGGCACCGTCGCCGTCGAAGTAGGCGACCGACAGCGGCAGCGGCGTGTTGCGCATCCAGAAGCCCCCCTGGGTCTCGCCGTCGAACTGGAACAGCATCCCGTCGTGGCCCCCGAGATCGCGGTCGGTGACCTCCATGAGGCCGCGGGCGCGCTGGGCCTCGTCGGTTGCCGCCATCAGGCACACCTCGCAGGTGGTGCCGTCGGCGGCGGTGATGGTGGCCGCCACCTCGTCGAACCCGATCAGCGACCGACGGCCGCCCCGTTCGGCTGCCCACCCCTCGCCCAGGGCCGCCTCCGACGGGGTGGAGGTGGTGGAGGCAGCGCGAGCGCTGGTTGTGGTGGTGTCGGATCCGCCCCCCGAGCACGACGACGCCAGCACCGCGGCGAGCACCGGGATCGCCCACCTGCGGCGGGCGCGCGAGGGCGACGGTCGGGAGCGGTCCACGCCCGGAGTCTTGCCGGTGGCCGACGCGGCCTCCGCTCAGGCGGGTCGACCGTAGAGGCCGAGCGTCTCGGCCACCTCGGCCGAGAGGTGGTACGACTCGGCCGGCCCGGGGAAGGCCTTGGTCCGCACGTCGTCGGCGTAGGCCGCGATCGCCGCCACCGACTGCGCCTTCAGGTCCGCGTAGCGCCGCACGAACTTGGGGGCGACACGGTCCTCGATGCCCAGGACGTCGTGGTACACGAGCACCTGGCCGTCGACGTCGGCGCCGGCCCCGATGCCGATGACCGGCACGTCGACCGCCGCGGTGACCAGCGACGCCACCTCCGACGGCACGCCCTCCAGCACGATGGCGAAGCAGCCGGCGTGGGCCAGGGCCTTGGCGTCGGCCACCAGCACCATGGCGGCGTCGGAGCTCTTGGCCTGGACCTTGAAGCCGCCCATGGCGTGCACCGACTGGGGGGTGAGGCCCAGGTGGCCCATCACCGGGATCTCGGCGTCGACCAGGGCCTCCACCATGGCGAGCCGCTTGCGGCCGCCTTCGAGCTTCACGGCCTCGGCGCCGGCCCGGATCAGCTGGGCGGCGTTGCGGACCGTGTCCTCGGTGGAGACGTGGTAGCTCATCCAGGGGAGGTCGGCCA
>CAZIVZ010000014.1:0-18514 GCA_964542495.1 uncultured Aquihabitans sp. | reverse complement strand
CGCCCATGGCCTGCCCCCGCCTCGACCACTTCGGGCTCTCGGTGGGCACCCGGGAAGAGCTCGACGCCGCCTGGGAGCGGGCCAAGGCCTTCCGCGAGCACGACCCGCGCGTCGACATCATCGACCCCTCCGTCGACGACCAGGACGTGGTGAAGATCCACTCGCTGTACGTCGGGTACCAGCTCCCGATGATGTGCGAGCTCCAGTACTGGGAGTTCGCTCCATGACCGTCGCCGGCGCCCCCGAGGGGGTCCGCTTCGGCGTGTTCGTCCCCCAGGGTTGGAAGCTCGAGTACACGGGTTGGAGCGCGGCCGACGCCTGGGCCCGCTCCGTCGAGCTGGCCCAGCAGGCCGAAGACCTGGGCTACGACCACCTGTGGGTCTACGACCACGTGGAGAGCGTGCCCGAGCGTCGGCCCACCCACGTGTTCGAGGCGTTCACCATGCTGGCCGCCCTGTCGCAGCGCACGTTCTCGGCCGGCCTCGGCCAGCTCGTCACCTGCGCCGGCTACCGCAACGCCGGGTTGCTGGCCAAGGAGGCGGCGTGCGTCGACGTGTACTCCGGCGGGCGCCTGATCCTCGGCCTCGGGGCGGGATGGTACGACCGGGAGTACCAGGCCTACGGCTACCGCTACCCGCCCGACCGGGAGCGCCTCGCCGTCCTCGACGAGACCGCCGAGGTGATCCGCCGGCTCTGGACCGAGGAGACCGTCACCCACCGGGGGGAGCACCTCGCGTTCGACGAGGCCTACTGCGACCCCAAGCCGGTCCAGTCGCTCCCGCCCATCTGGATCGGTGGCGGTGGCGAACAGGTCACCCTGCGCATCGCCGCCCGCCACGCCGACGCCACCAACTGGCAGGTGGGCCTCGACGGGTTCCGTCGGAAGTCGGCCCTGCTCGAGGGCTACTGCGCCGAGATCGGCCGTCCCTTCGCCGACATCAGCCGCACCCACGGGCCCGACTGCCGCATCTTCGACGACGACGCCGCCGCCCGCGCCTGGTGCGACGAGCCCGGCGGCGGCCACCTCTGGGGCGAGGCCGCCCCCGACCGCTACCTGCGCGACAACCTGGTCGGCTCCCCCGCCACCGTGGCCGCCGCCACCCAGGCCTTCATCGACGCCGGCTGCACCCAGTTCGTGCTCTGGCTGCGCGACTACCCCGACGACACCACCCTCCGCCGCTTCGCCACCGACGTCGTCCCCCTTCTGCGCCCGCCCACCTGATCCGCGAGGCCGGTCCGGGTTCTCGTCGCGCATCTCGTCCCCCACGGACTCCAAGCGCGACCGAAGTCCTGCGCCGGCCGGGTGGCACGCTCAGGCGAGCGCGGCTCGGTTGACCTGGCCGTCGGGGGCGAGGTGGATGCTGCGGCCGACGCCCTCGGTGGCCTCCATCTCGGCCAGGTCGGCGGGGTCCTCCAGGCGGGCGTAGGCGCGCGCCTGGCCGTCGGCGGACGCGCTCGCGGGCAGGTCGACCACGGCCAGAGCCCAGCTCGGGGCACCGCCGTCGCGGCCGTGCACCACCGAGTAGGCGGCGATGGTGGCGTCACCCTCGTAGGTGTCGACGATCGCCAGCCGCTCGGGCTCGACGGCATCCGCGGGGGGAGGCCGCCACGGCACCGCGGGCGGCGTCGACCCGAGCACCGCGGCCGCGTGCTTCGTGAGGTGCATGCCCACTCCAGACACGAGCCCGAGCGAGCCGGGGTCGGCCCGCAGCTCGCCGACCATGGCGGCCAGGGCGTGGGACCCGTAGTTGCTCCCGGGCCCGCCGGCGTAGGGCAGGCCCCCGGTGACGGTGAGCGGGCGGCCGGGGGCCAGCGGGTCCAGGCCGAGGGCGTCGCAGGCGAAGGTGACCGACGACGCGAAGCAGGAGTACAGGTCGAGGCGGGCCACGTCGTCGATCCCCACGCCCGCCTGGCCCAGCGCCGACGCGAACGTCCGCCCCATGGCCGGCGACCGGGACAGGTCGGGGTGCTCGGCCACGTAGACGGGATCGGCGGCGCAGGCGGCGCCGAGCAGGTAGACCCGGCGATCGGCGGGCACGCCCAGCCGCTCGGCCGCCGCGTGGCTGGCCACGATCACCGCTGCGGCCATGTCCACGTCCATGATCGACACCTCGGCCTTGGTGTACGGGAAGCCCACGATCCGGTTGCCCGCCGACGGCGTGGCCAGCTCGCCGGCGGTGCGGGCCACGGGGAACCAGGCGTGCGGGTTGCCGGCCGCCACCTCGCTCAGCGACGCCATGAGGGAGCCGATGGCCGCCGAGTGCTCGGCGGGTGCCGCGCCCAGGCGGGCCCGGCGGGCCACGTCGCGCACGGCGAAGGTGAGCCAGGCCTGGAAGACCTCGTGGGCGATCTCGGCCGGGTGGAACGGCGCCTCGAACGGGAACGGCCGCGGCTCGGTGTCGCGGTGTGACCAGGCCGGTCGGTCCCCCGCGCGCTTGAGTCGCCGCACGGTGTCGAGCGCCTCGGCGCCGGTCACCACGGCAACGTCGAGCTCGCCACGCACGATCGACTCAGCGGCCGACGTCAGGAGCTGGAGGGGCACGGTGCCCCCGATGCCCGAGTAGGCCCGGAGCCGAGGGGAGATGCCGAGCGCCTCGGCCAGCCGGCCCGCCGGGTCGTCGTAGGGCCAGCTCATGCAGTGGACGACGTCGAGGCGCTCGGCCGCTGCCAGCACGGCGTCGACCGCCGCGTCGGTGTCGGCCGCCGCCGCCCGCACCACCTCGGCGTTCATGGCGAGCGGCTCGGGCGCCTGCTCGGTCCCGGCGAGGTGCCAGGTGCGCTGGGCGACGCCGATCAGGCAGGGGCTGCGGGGGTCGACCGCGGCCACGCCGCTACCGGCCCTGCCAGACCGGCGGCCGCTTCTCGGCGAACGCCCGCGGCCCCTCCTTGGCGTCCTCGCTGGCGAAGATCGCCTTCGAGATCTCGGCCTCGATGGCGTACGCCTCGTCGAGCGTCCCGGCCAGGCCCCGCAGCACGGACTCCTTGGTGCCCCGCACCGAGAGGGGGGCGTTGACGCAGATGCGCGCCGCCCACTCGAGCGCCCGATCCATGAGCATCTCCGGCTCCACGATCTCGTTCACCAGCCCGAGCTCCAGGGCGCGGCTGGCCGGGAAGGCCTCGGCGGTGAGCAGGAGCTCCATCGCCGCCGGGTAGGTGAGCTGACGCGGCAGCCGGGCGGTGGTGCCGCCGCCGGCGAAGAGCCCGCGCTTGGGCTCCATCACGCCGAAGGTGGCGTTGGGCGTGGCGATGCGGATGTCGGTGCCGCCGAGCATCTCCATGCCCCCAGCCACACAGGGACCGTCCACCGCGGCGATGATCGGCTTGTAGAGCTCGACGTCGCGCAGCACGGCCCGGGTGCCGTCGGAGAGGCGGCACCCGTCGATCTCGGTCACCTCGCCCCGGGCGATCTCCTCCGCCAGCGCGGTGACCTGCGGGATGTAGGTCTTGAGATCGGCCCCGGTCATGAACTGGCCGGGCACGCCGGTCACGATGGCCAGCCAGGCGTCGTCGTCGTAGCGGAACCGCTTCCACGCGCCGGCCAGGTCTCGGAAGTGGTGGAGGTCGAGCGAGTTGCGGGCCTCGGGTCGATCGATGGTGATGACCACCACGTGGTCGTCGCGCTGGTCGTAGTGGATGGCCATGGCCCGCCCAACCTACCTGACACGAGTGTCAGACAAGGCGGCGTCGAGCGGCCGGCCCTCAGCCGGTGTAGGCAACCTCCGCCTCGACGGGAGCGGCCCGTGTGGCTGGGCCCGATGGCGTCAGGACGGGTGGCGTCGGGACGGGCGTCGTCGGCTCGGGCGTGACCGTGCCGCAGGGGTCGGTGAGCATCCAGCCCCAGGTGCGGTTGCCCGAGCGGTCGCCGTGGCCGAGCACGAGCCAGGTGGTGCCACCGTCGACCACGCCCATGGCCCCGGTGGTGCCGGCCGTCACCGCCGGCAGCGTGACGCCGGTGCCCGTCACGGTGAGGCGGACCGCCGGGTCGCGGTGCACCACCACGTCGGATCCCGCCAGGGTGACCAGGGTCGGCGGGCCGGGATCGAACGGGATCCGGCCCACGAGATGGCCGTCGAGCCGGAGGAACGGCTCGACCTCGGCGGTGCCGCCGGCCCCGGGCGCGGTGAGGGCGGCACCGGAGTAGACCAGCGTGGAGCCGGTCCCGTCGGTGGCGGTGCTGGCGGCCAGGTCGACGATCCCGTCGCCGTCCTGGTCGCCCACGGGCCGCGCGCCGCCGATCTCGTCGGGCACGCGGATGGCATCGACGGCCGGGTCGAGGGGGCCGTCGGGAGCCGTGCCCGGGACCACGAAGACCGCGTTGGTGCCGTCGACCGGGATGCCGGCCACGGGGTCGGTGCGGCCGTCGCCGTCGAGGTCAGCGGGATCGAACCGGCTGGGCAGGAAGGTGTGGGCCGGGAGCGTGATCGAGCCCGAGGAGCGGGTGATCCGGACGGCGTTCTGCGGGAGGTCGACGATGGTGTCCTCGGCGCCGTCGCCGTCGGTGTCGAAGGGCTCCGGCACGTGGTCGAGCTCGCGGCCGCCGGCCCACGGCAGCTCGATGGGCGGCGCCGGGTAGGTCACGGCCGCGAACGCCGGTGGGTAGGGCTCGGCGCAGGTGCCGGCCTGGGCCCCGGAGCGGGCCGGGGGCCACCCGGCGAGGGTCGGGGCCACCAGCGCCACGGCGGCGGACCGGAGGAGGATCGCCATGGGTCGACGCCGGGCGTGCACCGCGCCAACCTACCCGGGGGCGATGGGACGGGAGCTCAGCTCCCTCCGGTTTCTGACACCCCGTCAGCTCCGGTCGACGGCGCTACGCTCCCCCGTCGATGACCACCGAACCCACCCTCGACGACCTGGTGCCCTGCGAGGTCGACGGCGGCATCGCCCGCGTCACCATCAACGCTCCCGACCGCGGCAACGCCCTCAACTCGCTCATGCGCGACGGCCTGGCCGATCGGTTCGCGGCCCTCTCGGAGGACCTGCGCGTGCGGGTGGTGATCCTGCGCGGCGCCGGCGACCGCCACTTCTGCACCGGCGCCGCCCTCGGTGGCCCGCAGCGTCCCGGCCCTCCCCGCCCCGACGGCGCCCCCGAGCGGGCATCCGGCGACGTCGCCCGCATGATCCGCACCGGGTGGCAGCGGCTGGTGTCGTCGATCCTCGACTGCGAGAAGCCGGTCATCGCCGCGGTCAACGGCACCGCGGCGGGCGGTGGCGCGCAGCTCGCCCTGGCCTGCGACCTCGTGGTGATGGCCGACACCGCCAAGCTCATCGAGGTGTTCGTGCGGCGCGGGATCATGCCCGACGCCGGCGGCTGCTACCTGCTCCCCCGGCTGGTGGGCATGCACCGGGCCAAGGAGCTGCTGTTCCTGGGCGACGACTGCCCGGCGGCCGAGGCGGAGCGCATCGGCCTGGCCAACCGGGTGGTGCCCGCCGCCGAGCTCGACACCGCCGTCGACGAGCTGGCCGCCAGGTTCCTGTCGCTGCCCACCCGGGCAATCGCCCTCACCAAGGCGCTCACCAACCGGAGCTTCGAGAGCAGCCGGGAGCAGAGCTTCGACGACGAGGCCGTCTTCCAGGAGCTGATCACCCACACCGCCGACATGGCCGAGGGCATCGCCGCGTTCGGCGAGCGACGCAGCCCGGAGTTCCGCGGCTGGTGAGTGTGGTCGGCCGGGGCGGGGGTCGGCGGCTCAGGGCTCGCTGAGCCCGGCGCAGGCCGACACCGCGGCGTCGGCGGCCCGCCCGGTGGCCACCGTCACCCCGCGACCCATCCGGGCCAGCGCCGGCACCCGACCGGGATGGCGCGCCACGTAGCGCGCCACCTGCTTCAGGTTCGGTGTGCCGTCCTGGTTGCTCATGGCGAAGACCTCGTCGTCCACCTTGTCCGCCGGGCGATCGCTCAGCGCCCGGAACACCGTCCAGGCCACGCCGCGCGCTTCGCAGGCGGCCGCCACCGCCGCCGTCTCCATGTCGAGGCCCACCACGCCTCGGGCCCGCAGGCCGGCCACCTCGCTCGCCGGGGTGATCACGTCGGTGGTCCACAGCGCGCCCCGGCGCGCGCCGCCCACGGCCAGCGGGCGGTGCTCGCGGCCGGTGGCGGACGCGATCACCACGTCGGGTCGGATGACGGTGCCGATCGGGGTGTCGTCGTCGACCCCGCCGCTGATGCCCACCACCACCACGAGCGCCACCGCCTCGGCGTCGAGCAGGCGACGGGTGGCCGCCGCGGCCAGCTCGGTGCCCATGCCGCTCACGATCGCCAGCACCCGACGTCGCCCGAGCGTGCCGGTCCAACCGCGGTCCGACCCGATCGTGCCGCGGCTCAGCCGCAGCGCCCGCACCAGCGGCTCCACCTCCACGGGCATGGCGCAGAAGAAGGCGATGGTTCCGTCGGGCACCGAGCGGTCGGGGCCTCCACGGCTCGACTCCCCCATCAGCGCGACTCCCCCACTAGCCCGGTGCTCCGGCCGGGGCCACGGCGAGCGACGGCAGCGGGTGCGGCGGCAGCGGGTGCCCGAACAGGGCGGCGGCGTTCTCGTGGGTGACCGCACGCTGCTCGGCCACCGACAGGCCGGCGAGGCGGTCGGCCAGGAAGTCCTGCGTGTCGGGCCAGGTGGAGTCGGCGTGGGGGTAGTCGACCTCCACGGTGATGTGGTCGACCCCGATCCGGTCTCGGATGGGCCAGATCGACGGGTCGTCGAGCGAGCAGAACCAGAAGTTGCGCAGCAGCACGTCGGTGGGGGTGAGCTCCGACGACGGCCACGCGGCGCGACCGTGACCGGACCACCCGTGGATGTAGTCGAGCCGGTCGGCCAGGAGCGGCACCCACCCCAGGCCGCCCTCGCTCATGGCGATCCGCAGGTGGGGGAACCGCAGGCAGACGCCGGACCAGAGCCAGTCGACGCAGGCGGTGAGCGACAGGCTCGAGAACAACGTGGCCGCCACCTCCACCAGCGGCCCGTCGGGCGCCAGGTCCACCATCCCGGAGCTGCCGACGTGGAGGCACACGACCGTGCCCGTCTCCTCGCAGGCAGCGAGGACCGGGTCCCACCACCCCGAGTGGATCGACGGGTAGCCCAGGCGGTGGGGCTGCTCGGGGAGGCTCACCGCCCGGACCCCCCGCTCGGCGTTGCGGCGGATCTCGGCGGCCGCCGCCTCGGCGTCGGCCAGGTACACGATGCCGACGGGGATGAACCGCTCGGGCCAGGGCGTCCACCACTCCTCGTGGAACCAGTCGTTGAACGCCCGCACGCAGGCCTGGCCCAGCGCGGCATCGGAGCACGCCGAGTACACCGAGCCGCAGAAGCCGGTGATCTGGCTCGGGAAGTTGGCCGAGGCCCAGATGCCGGCGAGGTCCATGTCGGCCACGCGTGCCGCGGGGTCCCAGCAGCCGCGCCGCATCTCGTCGAAGCGCACCGGCTCCATGGGCGAGGCGTCCTTGGACCGGCCCACCACGGCGTTGAGGCCCACCTGGGGGTAGGCGGCGCCGTCGAAGACCCAGATCTGGTTGCCCTTCGAGGTGGTCTTCACGTACGGCGCGGCGTCGGCCATCGCCGCCGGCACCCGCCCCTGGAACAGGTGCGGCGGTTCCACCAGGTGGTCGTCGACCGAGACCACGGTGAAGCGCACGTCGCCCACCTCGGGGGTGGCGTCGATGCCGGCCCCGGCGGTCACCCGGCCAGCTCCCGGTACCGGGTGTAGCGCTCGGCGCAGGCGGCGGCCCAGACCGGGTCGGGCTCCACGCGGATGCCCGGCGACGCCCAGCGGCCCGCTCCCTGGGCGTCGGCCTCCAGCCCCGCGGTCACCCGGGCCAGGAAGGCGGCGCCGAGCGCGCCGCCCTCGGGCACGCCGACGGCGTCGACCGGCAGACCGGTGGCATCGGCGATGGCCTGGAGCCAGGCCCGGTCCCGGATGCCGCCGCCGCTGGCCACGATCCGGCGAGGCGACAGGCCGGCCAGGTCGAACTGGTGGCGGGCGGCGAACCCCGAGGCCTCGCGGGCCGCCCGGCGGACGGCCGCGGCGTCGAGGCCGATGTCGAGCCCGTGCAGCGACGCCCGACGTGCCGGGTCGTGGTGGGGCACCCGCTCGCCGCGCAGGTAGGGCAGCCACAGCGGGACGCGCCCCGGGTCGGCGGGGACGGCGTCCGGCGCGACCGGGCCCACCAGCCGGCCGGCCCAGTCCTGGAAGAGGCCCCCGGAGTTCGACGGGCCGCCCACGAGCACCTTGCCGGGCGTGGTGTGGGGCACGGTCCACAGCCCGGGCACCTCCTGCCAGTCGGGAACCACCGCCCACACGATGCAGGTGGCACCGAGGACCACCAGGACGTCGCCGTCGTGGTCCGCGCCCGCCACCAGCTGCTCGCCGAGGGCATCGATCGTGCCGCCGCCGAGCAAGGCGCCACCGGCGGCAGGAACCCGCCCGACCGCCTCGCTGCCCACCGCGATCCGCGGCAGGGCGCCCACGTCGGCCACGCCCGCCGCCCGGGCGACCTCCGGATCCCATCTCGTGTGGTCGAACAGGGGCCAGGCCGTCATGGCCACGGTGGTCTCGATGACCCCCTCGCCACAGAGGGCGTGGTTGGCGACCGCTTGGGCCGGCCAGAACCCCGCCGCCTCCGGATGGCAGCGTGCCAGCCAGCCGAGGAACCGCACCAGCTCACCCGACTGCGAGGGGTCCAGCCCCGGTTCGCCGCCCGCACCGCGGCCGTCACCGTAGAGCAGCCCGGGCGACACCGGCACGCCGTCGGACCCGACCGCGCACAGCGACGGGACCATGGCGGCCACGTTCACGCCGCGCACGTCGACGTCGCCCGCCGACGCCAGCACCTCGGCCAACGCCGTGCGCGGGCCCCGGTGCCAGGCCTCGGCGGCATCGTGGGCCAGCTCGCCGGCGTCGGCCGACAGCAGCCGGTGGGCCACCCGGGCCCGGACCAGCACGGTGCCGTCGCCGTCGGCCACGACGGCCTTCACCGACGTGGTGCCGATGTCGATGCCCACGGTGACCTCGGTCGCCACAGATCCTCCGGTCCGGGCCACGTGCCGCCCTACCTGACACAGGTGTCAGATGCGAATGTAGCGTGCGGCAGCGCGCTCCACCGGAGCGAACCTCACGCGCGAGATCGACCGGAACGTCGCTCCCACACACCACATTCGCTGGGGCTGGGCTGGGGTGGGGCTGGGGTGGCTGGGGTGGGGTCAGGTCCAGGCGAGGTCGTCGAGGAAGTCGACCACGATGCCGACGGTGGTGTGGGGGTTGTCGCCGGCGGCGAGGTGGCCGGCGTCGGCCACGAGGGCCACCCGGCCGTTCGGCACGAGGTCGACCAGGTCGGCGGCCCCGTCCTCGGAGAGCACGTCGCTGTGCTCGCCGCGCAGCACCAGCACCGGGCACCGGAGCCGGCGGGCCGCCTCCTCCACGCCCGCGAGCACGTGCTGGAGGTTGTCGGCCGGATGGGCCACCTCGCCCCCGGCCTCGCGGTGCTCTCGCAGGCGACGGCCGACGGCGTGCTTCCACTCCCACCGCCCGTCGGGGCGCTGGCGCAGGTTGCGGGTGAGCGACTCGACCCGAGGGGCCTTGCGCCGGGGCAGGTACTCGGCGATGGCGGCGGCCGCCTCCTCCAGCGAGGCGAAGCTCTCGTGGGCGGTCATGAAGTCGACGATCTTGCGCACGCCCTCGGCCTCGAGCTTGTGGGCGACGTCGATCAGGGCGATGCCGGCCACCCGGTCCGGCATCTGGTCGGCCAGGACGATGCCCGCCATGCCCCCGAGCGAGGCTCCCACGAGCACCACGCGGTCCATGCCGAGCTCGTCGAGCAGGGCGGGCATGGTGTCGGCGATGCCGTGGTGGAGCGGCCCGCTGGGCGACATCGGCGCCGTGGTGGACGGGTCGGAGTCGCCGTGGCTCGGCAGGTCCGGCGCCAGGACGTGGGCCCGACCGGCGAGGGCGGCGCCCAGTTCCTCGAACATGTAGGCGGTCTGGCCACCGCCGTGGAGGCACAGCACGCCGGGCAGCCCGCCGTGGCCCCACTCGAGGTAGTGCACCTGGCGCCCGTCAACGATCACGAAGCCGCTGCGACCGCGCTTGGGGACATCGTGTCGGGGGACGGTGCTCATCTCACCTCGGAGGTCGAAGGCCGGCGGCAGGATAGGCCGACGGCAAACCTGACACCAACGTCAGGTATACGCTCCGGCGCGTGCACGGACCGTCCCGCCCATGAGAGCGCTCCAGTTCCTGACCGACCCGGAGCCGTGGCCCGAGCCGCTGCCCGACGACGCGCCGGAGCTGCTCCGGCACCTCGCCTCCACGCCCATGGCGCTGGTCGAGCTGCCCGACCCGCCGCTGCTCGGCGACGACTGGATGGTCCTGCGCAACCGGCTCACCGGCATCTGCGGGTCGGACTCCAAGCAGGTCCTGATGGACTTCGACGGGTCGGCCGACAACCTCATGACCGCCTTCATCACCTTCCCGCAGGTGCTCGGCCACGAGGTGGTGGCCACCGTCGAGGCCACCGGCCCCGGGGTGGCCGGGTTCGACGTGGGCCAGCGGGTGGTGCTCTACCCCAACCTCGGGTGCCGACCCCGCGGCATCGCGCCGCTGTGCCCCGCGTGCGAGCGCGGCGACTACTCGATCTGCTGGAACTTCCACGCCGGTCGGCTGTCGGCGGGCATCCACACCGGCAACGCGGTGGAGGCCACCGGCGGGTTCGCCGACCTCGTCCCCGCCCACACCTCCATGGCCTACGCCGTGCCCGACGCCGTCGCCGACGAGGTGGCCGTGCTGGCCGACCCGTGGTCGGTGTCGTTCCACGCCATCACCCGCAACCCGCCGGCACCCGGCAGCCAGGTGGTGGTCTATGGCGGCGGCGCCCTCGGGTCCACGGCGGCGTCGATCCTCACCCAGCTCCACCCCGACGTCGACGTGGCCGTGGTGGCCCGCCACGACGCCCAGGCCAGCCGGGCCGCGGCCACGGGCGCCACCGTGTTCCGCCACGAGCCGGGCGAGGAGCTGGTGGAGGCGCTGGCCGAGTGGTCCGGCGCCGCCCTGCGCCGACCGTGGGAGGGGCTCCCCTGCTGCTACCCCGGCCGGATCGACACCGTCTACGACACGGTCGGGTCCCCCCTCACCTGCGAGGTGGCCATGCGCGTAGTGCGCGAGCAGGGCGCGCTGGTGCAGATGGGCGTGAGCTCGCCGGGCCGGTTCGAGTGGACGCCCTGGTACTTCAAGGAGCTGCGGCTGCTGGGCTCGAACGCCTTCGGGATGGAGACCTTCGAGGGGCGCACGGCCCACGCCTTCGAGCACTACTTCTCACTGCTGAGCGACGGTCGGATCGACGTGGGCGGCATCCTCACCCACCGCTTCGACCTCGACGACTGGCGCGAGGCCTTCACCACCATCGTCCGCCAAGCCGACACCGGCGCCATCAAGGTCGCCTTCGACTTCCGCTGACCCCGCCAGCGATCCTCGAACGAACCCAGGGCGGTCCACCCACCAGGTCCGAAGCGCCGGCAACGCAACTGCCGGGCCAGAATCCACCTGTTGATCGTGCGAGCTGCGATAGAAGGTGAGCAGTGGGGGTGCGGACTTCGATGTTGTTGCTGGCATCGTCCAGTAGCCCGTGACACTCAAGATGATGTCGGTCGAATTCCTTCTCTACCACCGAGCTACAGGGTGAGGTTGGCCAGCAAGCTGAGGGCTCTCAGTACGCCCGAGGCCGCCAGGAAGATCGGCACACAGAGATCATCGGGCTCCATCGAAGCGACAGTCGTAACCCACCCATAATCCCTGTGTATTTCGATCGTGTTGCCGTCTCCCCAGGAGACCTGATGGCGTGATGGCGACATGAGCGTGCCAACTACCTCGCCGAAGTCGCCACGGAGTACCACTGAACGGGAGCGTGCCCGCAACCCGAAGCTCCGTAAGGTCAGCTCCGCTGGAAGGCCGACAACCGTACCTTCAACACCTCTCTTGAGCGTCAGAATCGATGCCTCGGCAATCGACGGAAAGCGGACTCTGCCTTCGCTCCCCGCCTCCAGTACAACGTCGGATACCGAAGATGTCATTAAGTACGCTCTCGGCACACCAACAATACGCACCGTGCGCACATGCGGTCGCCTCGTTCCTGCGACCTGTTCGCGACCGGACAGGTGCCGGTCAGCGTTGGAGATTGAAAGGTCTGCGCTTAGGAGGGGGAGCATGATTCGAGTAGCACCCTAGTGCCAAACACCCGTGATCGTGTTTACTGCCACAGAGGTGATGAGCGAAGTCGCGCGTTCAATCTCTGCGCAACCGCTTCAAGCGCTCGGCGCGACGGGCCAGACGACCCCAGAACACGACACTGCTGCAAAGGCATGCGTTGGCCGGACCTGAGCCAGGGGTTGGTGTTGCTCTTGGTCTCGCCGTAGGCGCCGTAGGTCAGGACTCCTCGGCTGGTGCCGTTGGCGTTGGTTGTCAGCCTGGTCGAGCCGAGGTGGTCTTGGTGGTAGTACATGACGTCGCCTGACGTGGTGACTTGGTAGATCGGCGTGTTGCCGGGTCCGTAGATGAGGTACCTGGTGCCAGCGGCGTTGTGCTCCGCTAGGAGCATCGGGAGGGTACCTGAGCGGTCCCAGGTGTACTCGTTGGTCCGCCTTCGAAGGTCTTGGCGGCGCGAAGTCCGGTGGCATCGTAGCTATAGGCGTAGTTGAGCGTTGGGAGTTCGAATCCCAGTTTAGGCAGCGATCTCAAGCAAGAGCGCAAAGACGCTAGCGACGAACATGAGAACAAGACCAGGGCGCATCCAATCGATCGCCCAAGAGAGTCCGGACGTGTCGTGCCTCCGGAACCATGGGTCCCGAACCGCTTCGTCACTTAGGCCTATTAGACGCTTGATGGTTCGGGCGATCACCGCCGCCACCACCATGACGAAACCAACACCGCCCACGAGCCAGCAAGCATTGACAGCAATCTCAAGCATGTCGCCCCTAGCATTCCTCGTCGTACCAGCCGGTGCGCTGAAGCGAGATGCCCGTGTTCGCCAGCCCGCCGACGAAGTCGGTGCTTCGTGCGAGGAAGCCGTAAACGAACCGCATGATTGGTCCCGATTCTTGCCCCCAGCCTCGAATCATGTTGCCGCCCCCCCCCACGTCGCCAAAGAGATTCCAGTCTGCGCTGCCGACCACACACAGTCAGCTTGGGCGAAGCCGTCGTTGAGGCAGGGACACCGCCAACCCAGTCGCACGGTCCGCATGACGGGACCGCGGGTCAACGGGTGGCGAGGTAGCGGTCGGCCACCTGGTGGCGCCAGGTTCCGGCCGAGCCGAGCAGGAGGTCGTTGCCCTTGGCCCGGCGGTAGTGGAGGTGGGCGTCGCACTCCCAGGTGAAGCCCACGCCACCGTGGATCTGGATGGCCTCGCCGGTCACGTGGACCGCGGCGGGGGGCACGAAGCTCTTGGCCATGGCCGCGGCCTCAGCCCGCGCCGGGTGGTCGACGTCGGAGGCCCACGCCGCGTGCTGCACCCCCACCCGGGACAGCTCGATGCGCTCGAGCATCTCGGCCGCCTTGTGCTTGATCGCCTGGAAGGTGGCGATCGGGCGGTCGAACTGCACCCGCACCTTGGCGTACTCCACGGCCAGGTCGAACGCCTGCTCCATGCTGCCCAGGGCGTCGGCGCAGAGGGCCACGGCACCGTCGTCGACGACGCGGCGCCAGATGGGCGTGTGGTCGCCGTCGGGGCCCACCGGCTCGGCGGCCACGTCGTCCAGGTCGAGTCGAGCCAGGTGGCGGGTGACGTCGAGGCCGGGGTAGGGCCGCGCCGACGGCGCGTGCAGCAGGAACGTGCCGATCCCCTGCTGGGTGCGGGCCGGCACCAGCACCCAGGCGGCACCGGCACCGTCGAGGACCACCGACTTGGTGCCCGAGAGGCGCCATCGACCGGACTTGCGCGAGGCGCGCGTGCGGATGCGGTCGACGACGTCGCCGTGGCCGTCCTCGTCGATGGCCACGGTGCCGCGGCTGGTGCCGTCGGCGAGACCGGGCAGCAGCTCGGGCAACTCGAGGCGCCTCGCGGCGAGCGCCGCCAGCACGGCCGACGAGAGGAAGGGGCCGGGCAGGGGCAGGCGGCCCATCTCCTCGAGCACCACGGCCATCTCGACCAGGCCCGCCCCCGACCCACCGTGGTCGACGGGCACGAGCAGGCCGGTCCAGCCCAGCTCGGCGAGCTGGGCCCACAGCTCGTCGGTGATGCCCCGATCGTGCTCGATCACCGAGCGCACGTAGGCGGCCGGGGCCTGATCGGCCAGGAACGCCCGCGCCGTGGACCGCAGGGCCTGCTGGTCGCCATCGAGGGTGAAGGGCACGGACGGCACGGGCGGGACCCTACCTGACACCAACGTCAGATCTCCGGGGGTGGAGCGTGGCAAGCTGCCCCGATGGATCCCGCCTACGGCGCCGAGGACGAGTCCTTCCGCCGGGAGCTCACCGACTGGCTCGACGAGCACCTGCCCCCCTTCCTCGCCGAGTGGTCCGAGGACGACGAGGAGCCGAGCGCCGGCACCAGCGCCGGAGGCCGCGGGCTGCTCGCCCAGATGGAGCGCCGGCGGGCCTGGCAGCGCGAGCTCGACACCGGGCGCTGGGCCGCCATCTCGTGGCCGGCGGAGTGGGGCGGGCGCGACGCCACCGTCACCCAGAACGTCATCTACGCCGAGACCATGGCCCGCCACCGCACGCCGGGCATCTACAACGCGAACGGCTTGTGGCAGATCGGCCCGATGATCCTGCGCTGGGGCACCGACGAGCAGAAGCAGCGCTGGGTCCCCAACATCCTCCGGGCCGACGACCACTGGTGCCAGGGCTTCAGCGAGCCCGAGGCCGGCTCGGACCTGGCCAACCTGCGCACCCTCGCGGTGCGAGACGGCGACCACTACGTGCTCGAGGGCCAGAAGACGTGGTGCTCGAGCGCCCACCTCGCCAAGTGGGGCCTGTTCCTGGTGCGCACCGACCTCACCGCCATCGAGGAGGGCCGCAAGCACGACGGGATCACCGCCCTGATCGTGGACCTCGAGACGCCGGGCATCACCGTGCGACCCATCCGCGACATCACCGGCGAGGACCTGTTCTGCGACGTGTTCTTCGACGGCGCCCGGGTGCCCGTCACCGACCGCCTCGGCGGCGAGGGCGAGGGGTGGCTGGTGGCCATGGGCACGCTCGGGTCCGAGCGGGTGGGCACCGCCGGGCTGGCCATCGGCATGCGCTCGGACCTCGACGCCATGGTGAACCTGGCCCGCTCGGTCAACCCCGGCGCGCTGGACGACCCCGACCTGCGGGCCCGCGTGGCCGACGCCCACACCCGCATCGAGTACACGAGGCTGCTCAACCACCGTGCGCTCGCCAAGATCCTCCGCAACGAGAAGAACTGGCCCGAGGTGCCGCTGGCGAAGCTCCAGTGGAGCTACCTGGCCCAGACCCTGGCCGAACTGGCGGTTGACCTGCTCGGTCCCGCGGCCCTGGCGGCCAAGGGGGCCGAGGGGGCGGTGGACGGGGGCGCCTGGAACCGGCTCTACGTGTTCCAGCGCTACACGTCGATCGGCGCCGGCACCACCGAGGTCCAGAAGAACATCATCGCCGACAAGGCGCTCAAGATGCCCCGCCGCTGACGATGCCCCGCCACCGACCCGCGGCGCTCAGCCGCCCGAGCCCGCCGAGCCCTCCACCCGGCCGGGCGTGAAGCGCAGCGGGAGGGACTCGACCTCGCGGATCCCCGGCGAGAACACCAGCTCGAGCGGGGCGCCGGGCGTCTCGTCGAGCTCGTAGTCGGGCATCCGCCGGTGCACCTCCTCGAGGGCGATGCGCAGCTCCAGGCGGGCCAGGTGCGAGCCGAGGCAGCGGTGCGGGCCGCCGCCGAAGGCGAGGTGGCGGTTCTGCCGCCGCCCGAGCTCGACCTCGCCGGCGGTGTCGCCGAACTCGGCGGGGTCGGTGTCGGCCGCGCCCAGCATCACCACCACGTGGTCGCCCGGCTCCATGGCCACGCCCCCCATCTCGACGGGCTGCTTCACGACCCGCAGCACCTGCATGAGCGGCGTGTGCAGGCGCAGCATCTCCTCGACGGCGCCGGGGACGGCACCGGGGTCGGCCACGAGCCGGCGCCGCAGCTCGGGTGCCCGTCCCAGGTGGGCGAAGGTGCAGTCGAGCGTCGACGTGACGGTGTCGAGCCCGCCCAGGATGAACAGGTAGCCGATGTCCACCATCTGCTCGTCGGTCATGGCCTCGCCGTCGACGGACCCGGCGGCGAACCGGGAGAACATGTCGTCGCCCGGGTGGGCCCGCCGGTCGGCGATGAGCTCGGCGAAGAACCGGTACATCTCGGCCCCGGTCTCGTGCCGCTTGGCGGCCAGCCCCGCCGGATCGCCGGCCAGCTCCGGGTGGCGGAGCTGGGGCCGGATGATGTCGTCCTTCCACCCCAGGTAGGTGTCGACGTCCTCCTGGGGCATGCCGCAGAGGTCGAGGAACACCGTGGCCGGGAACGGCACCGTCAGCTCGGCGTGCAGGTCGCAGGAGCCGCGCTCGATGAACCGGTCGATCAGCTCGTTGACGAGGTGCCGGATGCCCTCGGCGCGCGGCGCCAGCTCCCGTGGCGCGAGGTGGGGGTCGATCACCCGGCGGTACTTCACGTGGTCCGGCGGGTCCACCTGGAGCGGGATGAGCGGTCGCTCCTGGCCGATGTCGACGGCCCGGATCTCCGAGCTGAAGATCTCCGGGTGGGCGAGGGCGAACCGCACGTCGTCGTAGCGGCTCACGATGTGCGTGCCCGGGATGCCCATGAGCAGCGCGATCGGCACCTCCTGGCGCAGCTGCCGGTAGAACGGCAGCGGGTCGGCCGCCACCGCCATCTCGTAGGGGTTGGCGGAACGGGCGGCGGGGTCGACGTGGTCGGCGGAGGAGCTCGCGGCGCGCTCGCCGACCGCCGGCTCCCCGAGGTCCACCTGCTCCATGGGCTGTCCCCCGTCATCTGACGTCCACGTCAACTTCGGACCCTACTGCCCGGCCCGATCCTCTACCCTTCCGCCGATGTCCGATCCGGGGGTGGTGGCGACGAGACCGGTGGCCCTGGTGACGGCGTCGCTGCGCGGCCCCGGGCTGGACCGCCTCCGCCAGGTGTGCGACGTGGTCTACGACCCCTGGCTGGACCAACGCCCGCTGCGGATCTGGGACGGTGCCAAGCTCGCCGCCCGCGTCGACGAGGTGGGCGCCACCGTGCTGGTGTGCGAGGCCGACTTCGTGATGGGCGAGATCCTCGACCGCCCCCTGGTGGCCATCGGCTCCACGCGCGGCGATCCCAGCAACGTCGACGTGGCCGGCGCCACGGCACGGGGCATCCCCGTGCTGCACACCCCGGGGCGCAACGCCGACGGCGTGGCCGAGCTCACCGTGGCGCTCCTGTTCGCCACCACCCGCCGCCTGCTCCCGGCCGACCGAGACGTGCGCGCCGGCGAGGTCTTCCGAGACGGCACCATCCCCTACCAGCGCTTCCGGGCGTGGCAGGTGGCGGGCCGCACCGCCGCCCTGGTGGGCCTCGGCGCGGTGGGCCGGGCCACCCGCTGGCGCCTCGAGGGCCTGGGCCTGCGGGTGATCTCGTTCGACCCCTACGCCGCCGACGCCACCCACGCCGACCTCGACGCCATGCTCGCCGAGGCCGACGTGGTGTCGATGCACGCCGCCCCCACCCCCGAGACGCTGGGGATGATGGACGCCGGGCGGTTCGCGGCGATGCGCCCCGGCGCCACCTACCTGAACTCGGCCCGTGCCGGGCTGCACGACCTCGACGCCCTCACCGCCGCGCTGGCCTCGGGCCACCTGGGCGGCGCCGGCCTGGACCACTTCGAGGGCGAGCAGCTGCCGGCCGGCCACCCGCTGCTCGCCATGGACAACGTGGTCCTCACGCCCCACATCGGCGGGGCCACCTACGACACCGAGGTGAACCACTCGGCGATGATCGCCGACGACCTCGTCCGCCTCCTCAGCGGCGACCGGCCCGAGCACTGCGCCAACCCCGAGGTGCTGGCGTGACCGAGCCCCGGCCGGGGGACGCAGGGTGACCGGGCCGATCTGGCTCGCCGCGGCCGAGCACGCCCGCCTGGAGGTGCTGCTCGACCACCTCGTGCCGGCCGACCCGCCCACGCCCGGCGCCGGGCAGGCCGGCGGCGCCGACTACGTCGACCGGCTCCTCGGTGCCTTCGCCTTCGACCCGCCCCGGATCTGGGCCGGCGGCCCGTTCTCGGGCCGGCACGGCGGGGAGCCGTCCTTCGGGCGGTGGCTGGAGCTGGGCCCGGTGGAGGAGCTGGCCTGGCGCATCCGCATCGAGGGCAGCCGGGGGCTCCCCGAGCGGGAGCTCAACGGAGCGGTGACCGGCTGGCAGGAGGTGTACCGATCGGGCCTGGCCGCACTGGGCGACGACTTCGCCGGGCTCGACGCCGCGGCCCGTGCGGGGCGCCTGGACGAGCTGCCCGCCCTCGTCGACCTGGCCTTCACCCACGCCTGCGAGTCGCT
>CAZIVZ010000013.1:0-19589 GCA_964542495.1 uncultured Aquihabitans sp. | reverse complement strand
GCAGGGCTTCGAGCTGGCCTTCGGCATCAACCACCTCGGTCACTTCCGGTTCGTGACCGGGCTGCTCCCGCTGCTCGAGGCCAGCGCGCCGTCGCGGATCGTGATCGTGTCGAGCGACTCGCACTACCAGGCCAAGGGCATCGACTTCGATGCGCTCCAGCGGCCCACCGCCCACGTCACCGGTCTCCCCGAGTACGCCGTGTCGAAGCTGGCCAACGTCCTCTTCGCCCAGGAGCTGGCCCGCCGCCTGCCCGACGACGTGTTCGTCGGGTCGCTGCACCCCGGCATGATCGCGTCGGACGTGTGGCGCCGGATCCCCTGGCCCGTGCGACCCCTCATGACGCGCTTCATGAAGTCCACCACCGAGGGGGCACAGACGTCGCTGCTGCTGGCCACGTCCGACGACGTCCTCGCCCACCGCGGCGCGTTCTGGTCCGAGGGCGCGCTGAAGGAACCCAGCGCCGTGGCCACCCCGGAGCTGGCCGCCGAGCTCTGGGACCGAAGCGAACGGTGGACCGCCGGCTGAACTACGTTCACGCCATGACCATCCCCCGCCGTGCCTTTGCGATCCTCCTCGTGGTCCTCGTCGCCGCGGGGCTTGCCTCGTGCCAGCCCACGCCCGACAAGGACGCGTTCTACACCGCCGCGGACCCGTCGTCGGGGCCGAACGGGAGCCTGATCCGCTCGCGCTCGAGCGTGTTCACCGTCGACCCGGCCAACCGCACGCCGGTGCCGGGCACCACGTCGTGGCAGATCCTCTACCGCTCCACCTCGGCCACCGGGACGCGGATCGCCGTCTCGGGCACCGTGATCGTGCCCACCACCCCGTGGATCGGTCCCGGCTCGCGGCCCCTCGTGTCCCACGCCGTGGGCACCCGCGGGGTGGGCGACCCCTGCGCGCCGTCCTACACGCTCGCCAACGGGATCGACTACGAGGCCGCGTTCGTGTCCACGGCACTGGCCAACGGCTGGGCCGTGGTCGTCAGCGACTACGAAGGCCTCGGCACGCCGGGCACCCACACCTACGTGGTCGGCCAGGCCGAGGGCCGCGCCGTGCTCGACGCGGCCCGCGCTGCCGAGGCCCTGCCCGGCACCGGGCTCTCGTCGTCGACGCCGGTCGGCATCATGGGCTACTCCCAGGGTGGTGGCGCGGCGGCGTGGGCGGCGGAGCTGGCCCCCACCTACGCGCCCGAGCTCCAGATCAAGGGGGTGGCCGCCGGAGGCGTGCCCGCCGACCTCACCGAGGTGGCCGACGCCCTCGACGGCTCGCCGTTCGTGGCCCTGGCCCTGCTGGCCAGCATCGGCTACGACGCCGCCTACCCCGAGCTGGACCTCGACGACTACCTGAACGCTCGCGGCCAGGCCATGCGGGCCAACACCGAGTCGTTGTGCCTGGTGAGCTTCGACGGGCTGCCCAAGCTCATCGACACCGCCTTCAGCCACATCGACGACTACGTCACCGCCAACCCGCTCGAGGCCCCGGCGTGGAAGGCCCGGCTGGACCAGAACCGCCTCGGCTCCACCAAGCCGAAGGCCCCGGTGTTCCTGTTCCACGCCGCGTTCGACGAGATGGTGGCGTACCCGCAGGCCTCCACGCTGCGGCGCAGCTGGTGCAACCGCGGCGCCAACGTCACGTGGGCCACGTTCCCGGTCGCCGAGCACGTGACCGGCATGGTCGAGGGCGCCCCCGCGGCGTTCGCCTACCTCACCGCCCGCTTCGCCGGGCTGCCCACCATCGGGAACTGCCTGCTCCCGTAGGACCACGGCCGCGTCGGCGTTAGGGTCTCGCCCATGGCCATCACCAACGACGACATCACCACCACCCTCGACCCCGATGAGCTGCTCCTCGGCGGCGACACCGACGGGGGCGACACCGACGGGACCGACGGCGGCGACACCGACGGCACCGACGGGGGCGACACCGATGGCACCGACGGGGGCGACACCGACGGCACCGACAGCTGACCCGGGCCACCCCGGGTGGCTCGCCCGCAAGGAGCCGCACCCCGACGCGCCGGGCCTGAGCGACCTCGTCGACGACGTGGCCCGCTTTCGGGTCCACGACGTGTTCCGCCAGCCAACGGTCACGGCGCCCGAGCGGCGCCGTGACCCGGCGCGCTTCGCCGATCCGGAGGCGCTGTGGGCGGACCTCCTCGGACGGTCCACCCGGCGCCCCGCGTTCCGGCTCGTGCAGGACGGGACCACCGCCGACGCTCGGAACCTCACCCGGCGCGCCCGCATCGGCGACCGGGACCTGACCGACCTGGCCGCGCCCAACCAGGTGATCGACGGCTACCGCCGCGGCGCCACCGTCGTCCTCCAGGGCCTCCACCTCACCGACCCGGCCCTGGCCCGGTTCGCCAACAACCTCGCGCTCGAGCTGGACCAGCCGGTGCAGATCAACGCCTACCTGACCCCGGCGTCGGCGCGCGGCCTCGACGTGCACTTCGACTACCACGACGTGTTCGTCGTGCAGCTCGAGGGCACCAAGCGGTGGCAGGTCTGGTCCCCGATCGAGCGCTGCCCCGAGCCGATCAGCGGGAAGCACGCCGTGCCCCGGCCGACCCCCGAGGAACTGGGCGAACCCGTCCTCGACCTCGAGCTGGCGGCCGGCGACGTGCTCTACCTGCCCCGGGGCCACCCGCACGCGGCCCGGACCACCGACCGGACGTCGTCGCACCTCACGGTGGGCGTGCTGGCCATCACCTGGCACCGAGTCGTGCGCCAGGCGATCGAACACGAGGTCGAGGCCGGCCGCCTGCGGTCGTCCATCCCGCTCTCGACGCTCGATCCCGACGACGCCGCGCCGGCCCCGCCGGACCTCGCCGACCTGGCGGTCGACCTCGGCTCGGTCCGGGTGCGCCGATGGGTCGCCCGCGAGATCTGGAGCCGCCAGGCCGCCACGCGCCTGCGTCCTCGCCACCGCGTCGATCCCGCCGCCGCCGACGGGCCGCTGGCGGTGGCGCCCGGACCGCTGATCACGCTGAGCCGAGACGGTGACCGAGCGCTGCTGTTCGTCGGCGATCGCACCATCTCGGTGCCCGCCGAGGGCCACGCGTTCCTGGCCGCGCTGTTGCGTCACGAGGGTCCGATCCTGCGTTCCGACCTCCCCGGGCTCGACGAGGCGTCGTCACGCGTGGTCGTCGACCGGCTGCTCGACGAGGGCGTGCTGGTCGCCCACTCGGGGGACCGGGCCCCGTGACCGACCGCTTCGTGTGCTCCGATGCCTCGGCCCGGCGCGACGAGGCGGCGGTGGCCACCGCGTCGCAGGTGCGGGGCTGGCTGCTCGTCGAGGTCCACGGCGCCTGGGGCATCGACGCCGTCGCCGAGAGCCACCTGGCGGCCCACGTGCCGAAGGACTGGAAGGCCGACCTCCAGCAGCGGGGGATCCGCCCCGTCTGCATCCGACCCCCGCAGCGGGGCGAGGAACCCGAGACCGCCCGGGTGTTCTTCGTGGTGGCCGCCCGCCCCGGCCGCACCGAGGGCGCGGTCTGGGCCCGCACCCTGCCCACGCTGGCCGCCATCCGCCACGTGACCGACGACCTGCGGCTCGACCAGGACCCCCACGGCTGGGAGCGCCACCACCAGCGCCTGGTGCTGGTGTGCACCAACGGCAAGCACGACCAGTGCTGCGCCAACCGCGGCCGCCCGGTGGTGCGCCACCTGCGCGACACCCGGTGGGCCGAGCAGGTCTGGGAGTGCTCCCACATCGGCGGCGACCGCTTCGCCGCCAACCTCGTGGTGCTGCCCGACAGCCTCTACTTCGGGCGGATGGAGCCGGCCGAGGCCGAAGGGCTGCTCGACGCCCACGCCGACGGCCAGATCGCGCTCGAGTGGTATCGCGGCCGCTCCACGTTGCGCTTCGCCGAGCAGGCGGCCGAGCACGCGCTGCGCGCCGCGCTCGGCGTGCGCGGCGTGGGCGACGTCGTGATCGCGCCGGCTCCCGGCGCCGACCGGATCCGGGCACAGGTGGCCGGCATCGGCACCGTCGACGTCGTCGTGGCGCGCACCGTCGAGCGGAGCACCGAACCGCTCACGTGCCGGGGCACCCCGGACCAGCTCGTGGCGCGCTACACGGCCACCGAGCTCATCGAGGTCGACGGACCGGAGGCCTGATCAGCCGTCGAGCAGGTGGTCCACCCGCCAGAGCCGCCAGCCACCCCGCCGGAACCGGTCGATCATCCCGGGCAGGGCCACGCCGTCCTGCGATGCCGAGCCGACGTGGAACAAGAAGATGGCGCCGTTCACCGCGCCCTTGGCGCAGCGCTCGGTGATGGCCCGGGCCGACAGGCCCTTCCAGCCCAGCGAGTCCACGGTCCACAGCAGCGTCTTCGAGTAGCCGGCCGCACCGGCGTCTCGGAGCACGCCGGCGTCGAGGTCGCCGTAGGGCGGGCGGAACCACGGCTTCATGCTGGGACCTCCCGCCGCCGCCACCGCCGACTCGGCCCGGGACAGCTCGGCGTTGCGCTGGGCGGTGGTCAGCGGTCGGGTCTGGGTGGAGTAGCCCGTGAACGACCGGTGGGTGTCGGTGTGGTTCACGACGATGTGGCCCTCGGCCACCATGCGCCGCACCAGCGCCGGGTTCGCCCGGGCCCAGGTGCCGGTCATGCCGAAGGCGGCGTGGACGCGCTTGGCCTTCAACGTGTCGAGGATCGCCACCGTGTAGCCCCGGTCCGAGCCGGCGTCGAAGGTGAGGGCGATGATCCGACGGTCGGTGGGCCCACGACGGATCTCGGTGGAGGGCCCCGTGTCGCACGCGCTGGAGGTCACCACCACGAGGGCGACGACCAGGACGACGACGAGGTTGCGGACCATGACCTCATGGTGCGCCCGTCGGCCCGTTCGGGCCAGGGTCGAACGACCTCCCGCCGGTGCTGTCAGAATCGAGCCCTCGGCCCACGAGGGGGAGGAACCCGAAATGCGAGCTCGACGGCGCGCCATGGCGGTGCTCACGGTCACGGCACTGCTCCTGGCGGGGTGCGGGGGCGACGACGACGGCAAGGAGTCAGCCGATCGGCCGGCGCGCACCACCACGACGACGGCACCGTCCACCACCACCGAGCCGAAGGCCCCCACCGCCGGGGCGCGGCCCGTGGCGGTGACGCTGACCGACGACTCGGTGGGGCTCCCCGCCGAGGTCACCGCCGGGCCCACCCGGTTCGTGGCCACCAACCGGGGCAAGCGGCCCCACGGCGTGGTGCTGGTGGAGTTGACCGAGGGCCAGACGCCCGCCGCGCTGGCCGCGGCGCTGGCCGAGGACTCCGCCGAGGCGCTCGCCGCGAGCCGCCTCGTGCCCGGTCCCCAGAACGTCGCACCCGGCACGTCGGGGGCGACGCTCGTCGACCTGGAGGCGGGCACCTACGCCGCCGTGGCCACCGTGTCGGGCCGCCACGCCTTCCCACCCGCCAAGGCGATGATCCGCCCGGTCACGGTGCGCCGGGCCGCCACGCCCGTCGAGGGCACGGCGCTGCCCTCCGGCCCCACCATCACCGTCGACGACGACGCCATCGAGGTTCCCGACGGCTTCGACGGCAAGGGGCTCTTCCGGGTGGAGAACGTGGGCGACGAGCCCCACGAGCTGGTCCTGTACCGCGTGGCCTTCGACACCACCTACGCGCAGGCGGTGGAGTACCTCACCGCCGAGACCACCCCGAAGGGCGCCGTCCTGGCCACGCCGGCAGGCGGCGTCGGCGCCTTGTCCCCCGGCGCCGAGGCCGCGCTGGACCTCGACCTCGCGGACGCGATCTACGTGGTCATGTGCCTGCTGCCCGGTGCCGACGGCAAGCCCCACGACCTCGTCGCTCCACCGGTCATCCCGGGGATCGCCTGACCTCGACGGCACAGTGCTTGTAGCTCGGCTGGCGTGAGTGCGGGTCGAACTCGGCGAAGGTGAGGGCGTTCACCCCCGGGTGGTGCATCGGCAGGTACACGACCCCCTCGCCCACCGCCGACGTCACCTGGGCCTTCGCCGCCACCCGACCCCGCTTGCTCTCGACCACCACCTCGTCACCGGCCTCGATCCGCCGGGCGGCGGCGTCGCTCGGGTGGACGTCCACCCAGAGGCCCTCGGGCGCGAGGGCGCGCAGCGTGGCCGACTTGGAGGTGCGGGTGCCGGTGTGCCACTCGCTCGCCGACCCGCGACCGGTGAGGAGCACCAGCGGGTACCCGCCACCGGGCCGCTCCATCGGGGCCACCGGCGCCTCGAACACGAAGCGGGCGCGCCCGTCGGGCGTGTGGAAGCGACCGTCGGCGAACAGCCGTCGCTCCACGTCGACCGGCCCGCTGCCCGCCGGGTAGGGCCATTGCACCTCACCGGTGACCACCTGCTCGTAGCCGCGGACGCCGCTGAGGTCGCAGGGCCGGCCGGCGGACAGCTCCTGGAGGATCTCGAACACGGCCTCCGGATCGCTCCAGCGCTCGAACAGGTGCCCGCACCCCCACGCGTCGGCGACCGCCTTGAAGATGAAGAAGGCGGCAAGGGCCTCGCCCGGCGCCGGCGACACCCGCTGCACCAGCCCGAGGCGGCGCTCGGAGTTGATGAACGTGCCGTCCTTCTCTCCCCAGCCGGCGGCGGGGAGGACCACGTCGGCGAGCTGGGCCGTCTCGGTGGTGGCGTACATGTCCTGCACCACGAGGAAGTCGAGGCGGCCGAGGAGCTCCTTCAGGTCGGAGTGGTTGATCCACGAGTGCGCGCCGTTGGTGGCGACGATCCAGAGGCTGCGGATCTGCCCGGTGCTGATCCCCTCGACGATGCGGTCGTAGGCCAGGCTCGGGCCGTCGGGGATGAGCGTCGCGTCGAGGTCGAGGATGGCCGCCACCTCGGCGCGATGCGCCGGGTCGGCGAAGTCCCGGCCGCCGAGCAGCGAGGCGGTGTTGGAGAACAGCCGCGAGCCCATGGCGTTGCACTGGCCGGTGATCGAGTTGGCGCCGGTGCCCGGCCGGCCGATGTTGCCGGTCATGAGGGCGAGGTCGATGAGCGCCTGGGCGGTGCGCACGCCCTGGTGGCTCTGGTTGACGCCCATCGTCCACCAGAACGACACGGCGCGCCCCTCGGCGATCAGCGTGGCCAGCCGTTCGAGCTGGCCCGGCGCGATGCCCGTCTCGGCCTCCACGCGATCGGCGGTGAAGGGGGCCACGAACTCGGCGAAGGCACCGAAGCCGGTGGTGTGGTCGTGGACGAACCCGGTGTCGACCGCGCCGCGCTCGATCAGGTTGCGGGCCAGGCCGTACAGCAACGTGAGGTCGGTCTTGGGCCGGGGCGCCAGGTGCAAGGTGGCCACCGACGCCGTCTCGGTGCGCCGGGGGTCGATCACCACGATCTCGGGGTCGTGGCGGTTGCGGGTGATGCGCTCCCACAGGATCGGGTGGGCCACGCAGAGGTTCGAGCCCACCAGGACGATCACGTCGGACCGCTCGAGGTCGCCGTAGGTGTAGGGCGGCGCGTCGAACCCGAACGACTCCTTGTAGGCCACGACGGCGCTGGCCATGCACTGGCGGGTGTTCCCGTCGCCGTGGCGCATCCCCATGCCGAACTTGGCCAGCGCGCCGAGCAGCGCCATCTCCTCGGTGGGGATCTGGCCGGTGGACAAGAACGCGGCCGATGCCGGGCCGTGCGCCGCCTGGCTGGCGCGGAACCGGTCCACGAAGGTCTCGAGCGCCTCGGCCCAGCTCACCGGGACCAGGTCCCCCCTGGCGTCTCGGCGCAGCGGCGTGGTGGCACGATCGGGGGCGGCCAGCGGCGTGAGGGCCTCCCAACCCTTGGGGCAGGCGACGCCGCGGTTCACCGGGTGCGAGGCGCTCGGCGTGAGGCCGACGGCTCGGCCGTCGCGGAGGTGGACGTCGAGCCCGCAGCCGGTCGAGCAGAAGCCGCAGACGAGCCGCGTGGCGGCCGTCATCGGGGCGATCCCGGCATCCGGGGCGCCACCGACGCCAGGAAGAACAGCCGGCGCTCGTGGAGCTCGCCGACCATCACCGCGACCCAGGCCGCGACGAGCCAGACGCCCGTGCCCAGCTCGCCGGCGGCCAGGGAGCCCGACTGGGCGCCGGCCACGAGCAGCAGGACCAAGCCGACCGCGGCGGCGGCCAGTCGCCCGAAGAACCGGGTCTGGAGCTGGTGGCCCAGCAGCCGTCGGGTGCCCCGCAGCGGTTCGTCGACGGCGCCCGCCCGGGGTCGGATGAGCGGCAGGAGCGGCGCGAGCACCGACGTGGCGACGCCGATCGCCGTGGCCACCAGCAGCGGGCCGAGCAGGGGCGCGGCAGCCCGCGGGTCGGCCAGGCACACCACGCCGGCGGTGCCGAGCGCACCGCACGCCAGCGTGGTGCCCCCGAAGCGGAGGCCGGTGGTGCGGCTGCGCCACCAGCGCCGGCCCGTGACCGCGTAGAGGCGCACCGAGCAGAACACGCCGGCCAGCCCGCCCGCCGCCCCGGCCAGCTCCGCGGCCACCACGAGCGGGGAGGCGCCGTCGACCATCCGCAGGGCGGTGGCGGCGACCCCGGCGCCGGCGAAGACCCCGAACGCCAGGATCTCGCGGCTCAGCCACGACCGGCGCAGGCCCAGGATCGCCCGCCACGCCCGCAGCGGCTGCCCCAGGTGGAGGACCGACGCGGCGAGGGCCACGAGCCCGGTGACGAGCCCGACCGTGGCCAGCGCGTCGGTGCCCAGCGCCACGGCGGCGACGGTCATGCCGACGGCGGCCTGGGTGAGCACGAGCATCACCGCGAGCGGGGTGTGGCCGTGCGAGGGGTGGATCGAGGAGCGATCGGCGGCCACCCAGGTCGAGGGCAGCGGCTCGGCGGAGGTGTACCGGGTGGAGGGGACGGTGAGCGCCGAGCGCGGCGCGGTGGGCACGAGCGTGGCCGCGCTCGGTCCGACGGCGGGGCGGGCGGCGGCGATGAGGGCGTCGGTGCACGCGAGGGTGATGGTGATGGCGCCCTGCGGGCAGCCCTGCACGCAGGCCGGGGCATCGCCTGCGGCCAGCCGGTCCGAGCACAGGTCGCACTTGCGGACGATGCCGAGGGACTGGTTGAACACCGGCACCTCGTAGGGGCAGGTGAGGGTGCAGTAGCTGCACCCGATGCAGTCGTCGTCGAGGTGGCGGACGATGCCGGTGACCGGGTCCTTCTCGTAGGCCTGCGCCGGGCACCCCTTCAGGCACGCCGGGTCCACGCAGTGGTGGCAGGCGCTGGTCACGGTGACCCCACCGATGCCGGCGCCCGTCGCGTCGTGCAGGGAGCCCACCCGCCGCCAGTCCTCCCCCTCGTCGAGCCCGTTCAGGTTGTGGCACGCCGCCACGCAGGCCTTGCATCCCGTGCACGAGTCGAGGTCGACGTCGAAGGCGTACTGCTGGCCGGGCCCGGGGGCGGTGGCGGGCAGCCGCTCCCGCCACCGCCCCGACGGCACCGCGACCCCAGCGGCCACGATCTCGTCGTGGCGGTTCGCGAACCGCTCGACCGCGGAGAGGTCCTGCTGATGGAGCAACCAGTCCTCGACGATCATGCGCCACCGGCGGGAGCGAGCTGGGCCGGCACCGGTGCGCCGGCGGGGGCCGTCGCCCGAGCGCCGACGGCGGCGGCACCCAGGGCGGCCGCCGCGGCGGCCACGCCCATCACCACGAACACGCCCTGCACGGGCAGGATCAGCAGCGCGGTCAGGAACACGATGCCGCCGACGTTCCCGTAGGCCCCGGCCATGCCGGCGATCTGGCCGCTCACCCGCTTCTTCACCAGCGGGACGATGGCGTACACGGCGCCGTTGCCGGCCTGGGCGAACAGCGAGGTCACCAGGACCGCGGCGATGGCCAGGCCGAGCGGCCACGAGGCGGTCATGCGGGAGAGGGTGAGGTAGCCGGCGGCGAGGCAGGCGAGCAGCAGCGTGAGCCAGCGGGTCCGGCTGGCCACGAGGTCCGAGATCATCCCGCCGGCCGGCCGGCTCACCAGGTTCATCACCGCGAACGCCGAGGCGGCGGCACCGGCGACGGCGGCCGAGAGCCCCCACGTGGTCTCGAAGAAGGTGGGCAGGAACGACACGGCGGCCAGTTCCGAGCCGAACGTGCAGGCGTAGGCCACCGAGAGCACCACGACCGACGAGAACGGGTAGCGCTCCTCGGCCGGGTAGGCGTCGGCACGGGCGGCGGCGTTGGTCCGGTGGACGGCGAGGAGCTGGACGGCGAGCAGCGCGGCGGAGGCGGCGATGGCGATGCCCAGGCCGAACGACGTGATGACGCCCACCTTCCAGATCCGCCAGCCGATGACGCCGAGGGCGGCGGCGAGCGGGACCGAGAGGGCCATGAGGCCGGTGACCGCGCCGGGGCTGGTGACCTCGAGGGCCGAAGCCCGCCTGGTGCGCTGGTAGGCGACGCCGTCGGGGGTGTCGGAGACCGATCGGTAGTAGACGACGCCGTAGAGCGCGGCGGCCACGCCCGTGCCGGCGACCACCCAGCGCCACGCATCGGGGCCGCCGATCGCGCCGGCGATCACCGGAAGGGCGAGCGTGGCGGCGGCGGCGCCGAAGTTGCCCCAACCGCCGTACACGCCCTCGGCGGTCCCCACCTCGGCGGGGTCGAACCACTCGGACACCATGCGGATCCCCACCACGAACCCGGCCCCCACCACCCCGATGAGGAGGCGGCCGACCACGAGCGTGGTGAAGTCCTGCGCCGTGGCGAAGATCAGGCACGGGACCAGGGCGTAGAGCAGGATCGCCGAGAAGGTGCGCCGGGGGCCGAAGCGGTCGAGCAGGCTCCCCACCACGAGCCGGGCCGGCACCGTGAGGGCCAGGTTGCACAGGCCCAGGGTGACCAGCTGCCCCTTGCTCAGGTGGAACTGCGCCCCGATCGTGGTGGCGAACGGGGCGAAGTTGAACCACACCACGAACGTGGTGAAGAAGGCGAGCCACGTCAGGTGGAGGATCCGGGTGGACGGGCCGGCCCGGAACACCGATCGGAGCACGGACCTCGGCGAAGCACTGGTGATGGTCATGGCCGGCATCTTCCGGGACGCCCTTTTCGCCCACGTGTGCCGGGCATTACGCCATCCGAACGGCAGGCGCACGGTGCCGGGACGGCGCTGAGAGGAGCCGTTCAGGTAGCCGCAAGGCGGTACCCCCGGCGCATGACGGTCTCGATCGACCCGCCCGCCGGGCCGAGCCGGCGCCGGAGCCGACCGACGGTGACCTCCACGGCGTGCTCGTCGCTGTCGTCGTTCCAGACCCGCTGGAGCAGCGCCTCCTTGGAGACCACGACGCCCTGACGCTCCGACAGCACCTCGAGCACCGACCGCTCCCGGTCGGTGAGGGCCACCGGCGCGGCGTCGCCGACGAGCACCAGGTTCCCCTGGAAGCGCACCGGCACCTGGTCGAGCTCGAGCTCCACCGCCCGGCGGTCGAAGGTGGCCGCCAGGCGCTGGACCATGGCCCCGAGGCGCGGCTGGGTCGGCTCGACGAGGCCCCCGAGCCCGGCCGCCGCCGCCTTCGCCCGCGTGACCGGCCCGCCGCAGGCCACCACCACCTGGTCCGCGCCGCACGACGACCGCACGCGCTCGAGCACGCCGAGCCGCTCGGCGATCGCGGTGAAGTTGGCCACGGCGTGCGCCGAGGTGAAGGTCACCGCGTCCACGCGCCGGTCGGCCACGGCGTGCACCAGGCGCTCCGCCGGCGCGAGGTCGTCGGGCAGGTGCCAGCGGTACACCGGCACCGCCACCACCTCGAAGCCCATCTGGCTGAGGGCGCCGGCGAGCCCGCCGGAGTCCTCCCCGTCGAGCTGGACGGCCACCCGGACCGGTCGACCGTCGTCGTGGCGCGACGCCATCGACCCGAAGGCCTCCACGATGGCGTCGTAGGTGGCGCAGGAGCGCGAGAGGTCCGGGGCCAGGCCGGCGGCCACGATGGCGCCGATCGCCTTGGCCCCCCGGGCCACCAGCTCGGCCCCGGCGAGCACGGCGAGCAGCTCCTCCTCGACCCCCAGCCCGGCGGCCGCCGAGAACCAGCCCCGCACGCCCAGGGCGGTGGAGAGCACGATCACGTCGGGCGGCGCGTCGAGCAACGCGCGGGTGGCGGCCTCGGTGCCGCCCTCGTCGGCCAGCGGCAGGGTCTTGATGACCGGTCCGTGCAGGACCTCGCCGCCCCGGCGCGCGATCAGGGAGGCCTGCTCCTCACTTCGTCGGTCCGCGGTCACCCCGATGGTGAACCCGCTCAGCGTTCCCAGGGGCACCCGGCCAGTGTCCACCGGCCGGGTTACCGGGTCGTTTCCGGCCCGTTGCTCGAAGATGAGGGATCGCGGCCCACGTCGACCCGGCCGTCGTGGACCCGGACGGCCCACGTGGCCACCGAGACGTCGGCGTCGAGGCAGCGTCCGGTGTCGAGGTCGAACCGCTGCTTGCGCAGCGGCGAGGCCACGTAGCGCACGGGCCCGGCGCCGAGGTCGGTCCGGCCCACGAGGCCGCGTGACAGCACCGAGGCGCCGCTGCACGGGTCGACGTCGTCGATGGCGCGGACGGTGTGGCCGTCGTCGAGCCGGAACAGGGCCACGGCGCAGCCGTCGACCAGCACGGCGACGCCCCGTCCCGGGGTGAGCGCGTCGAGCGGGCACACCGCCAGCCACGTGTCGTGCGGTGCGTCGAGCAGGGTCATGCACCCACCTCCAGGAGCTCGCCGGGTCGGGCCGGGCGGATCTGGTCGCGCTCCCGGACGAACACCACGGTGGGGTCGGGCTCGTCGGGGGCGTTGACGAAGGTCACGAAGCGCGCCCGGCGGGCCGGGTCGGCGAGCGTCGCCGCCCACTCGCACTCGTAGGAGGCGACGTGGGCCTCCATCGCCCGCTCGAGCTCGGCGCCCAGGCCGAGCGAGTCGTCCACCACCACCTCCCGCACGTGGTCGATGCCGCCGTCGAGCGCCTCGATCCACGACGCCGTGCGCTGGAGCCGGTCCGCGGAGCGCACGTAGTACTCGAGGAACCGGTCGATCGTGCGGACGAGCGTCTCGTCGTCGAGGTCCTCGGCCAGCAGTTCGGCGTGCCGGGGCCGCATCCCGCCGTTGCCGCCCACCCAGAGGTTCCACCCCTTCTCGGTGGCGATCACGCCCACGTCCTTGCTCTGCGCCTCGGCGCACTCGCGAGCGCAGCCCGAGACCGCCATCTTGATCTTGTGCGGCGAGCGCAGGCCCCGGTAGCGCTCCTCCAGGCGGATCGCCATGGTGGTGGAGTCCTGCACGCCGTAGCGGCACCACGAGGTCCCGACGCACGACTTGACCGTGCGCAGCGACTTTCCGTAGGCGTGGCCGGACTCGAAGCCCGCCGCCACCAGGCGCTCCCAGATCAGCGGCAGCTGCTCCACCCGGGCGCCGAAGAGGTCGATCCGCTGGCCGCCGGTGATCTTGGTGTACAGGTCGAAGTCCCGGGCGACCTCCCCGATCGCGATGAGGCCGGCCGGGGTGACCTCCCCGCCGGGGATGCGGGGCACCACCGAGTACGTGCCGTCGCGCTGGATGTTGGCCAGGAAGTGGTCGTTGCTGTCCTGGAGCGCCGCCTGCTCGCCGTCGAGGATGTACCCGTTGTCGAGCGACGCGAGGATCGAGGCCACCGTCGGCTTGCACACCTCGCAGCCGCCCGGCGCCACGCCGTAGCGGTCGAGGACCTCGGCGAAGGTGGTGTGGCGGCGCACCCGGATGAGGTCGTAGAGCTCGGCCCGGGAGTGCCCGAAGTGCTCGCACAGCGCCGGGCGGGCGCCGGTGGACTCCGATCGGAGGAGGCCCTCCAGCAGCGGCACGCACCCGCCGCAGCCGGTGCCGGCGCCGGTGGCCTTCTTCAGGCCGGCCACCGAGTCGCACCCGTCCGCGATGGCGGCGCAGATGGCGTCTCGGGCCACGCCCTCGCACGAGCAGATGCCCGAGGCGCCGGCCCCGCCGGGCGAGGCGGGCGAGGCGGCGGCTGACGGCTTGAGCAGGTCGCCGGGGGCGTCCACCGAGTCGCCGGCTCGGAACCGGTCGAGGATGGGCCCGAACGCCGAAGCGTCGCCCACCAGCACGGCCGCTCGGACCTGGCCGGAGCGGTCCACGTCGAGGCGCTGGTACGTGCCGCCCACGGGATCGTCCCAGATCAGCGAGTCGCAGTCGGTGGCCTCGTGGACCGACCCCACGTTGGCCACCTCCACGCCGAGCAGCTTGAGCTTGGTGGAGAGGTCGCCGCCGACGAAGGCGGCGTCGGGCGCCGGCTCCCCGGCGGCCCAGGCGGCCAGCTGGGCGGCCGCCACCTTGGCCATCTGGTAGCCGGGGGCCACCAGGCCGAAGTGCCGGCCCGCCACCACCGCGCACTCGCCGATCGCCGAGATGGCCGGGTCGCTCGTGACCAGCCGGTCGTCCACGGCCACGCCGCCCCGCTCCCCCAGCGCCAGCCCCGCATCACGGGCCAGCGCGTCGTCGGGGCGGATGCCCGCCGAGAACACCACCAGGTCGGTGGCCAGGTCGGGGCGGCCGTCGAAGGCGAGCTTCGTGGGCTTGGTGCCGTCGCTCTCGATCGCCTGGGTGGCGCACGACGTGTGGACTTGGACGCCGAGGGCCTCGATGTGGCGGAGCAGCGCCGCGCTGCCGCCCTCGTCGAGCTGCACCGGCATGAGCCGCGGGGCGAACTCCACCACGTGGGTGTCCAGCCCGAGCTGGAGGAGCGCGTTGGCCGCCTCCAGCCCCAGCAGCCCGCCGCCGATCACCACGCCGCGGCGCACGTCGGCCCGCTCGGCGCAGGCGGCGATGGCCTCCAGGTCGTCGATCGTGCGGTAGACGAAGCAACCGGGCCCGTCGTGGCCGGGCACCGGCGGCACGAACGGCCGCGAGCCGGTGGCCAGGACGAGCCGGTCGTAGGGGACCACCTCGCCCGAGTCGGTGGTGACCGTGCGGGCCGCCCGGTCGATGCGGGCGGCGGGATCGCCGAGCAGGAGGCGGATCCCGTGCTCGTCGAAGAAGCCGGGCTCGACCAGGCTCAGGTCGTCGGCGCGGCGGGTCCCGAACCAGCTCGACAGGGCCACCCGGTCGTACGCGGGCCGGGGCTCACCGCCGATGACGGTCACCTCGAGCGAGCGGGTGGCCCCGACATCGGCGAGGGCGACGAGCAGGCGGTGGCCCACCATCCCGTTTCCGATGACCACGACGCGGGGGATCGACGAGGGCGAGCGGTGCATGGGGCCACCCAACCGCAACGGGGTTGCCCGGCCGTTTCCCGTTCGTGAACCCCGGGGGTCGAACGGCGCGTCGCTCGCCCGCGCCGGCCGTGCGGGACCTCACAGCGCCGGCCGGAACGTGTGAGGACTGCGGCCTGGTAGACCGGCGCCATGGTGCAGCACGTGCTGGTGGCGGGAGCGATCGTCCTCGCCGGGCTGACCGGGGCCACGCCCCTCCCTGCGCGGCCCTACCTCGGCCGGACGCTGCGAGACGTCACCGAGGTCGACGGCGCCCCGAGGCCCGTGCGCACCACCGTCGGGGTGATCGTGCCCGCGTCGTGGCGACCCCACGGGTCCACCGACGCCCGCCTGCGACTCCGCGACACCACCACGCCCGGCTGCCCCGTCGACATCGAGGTGTTCGACCGCGTGGTGACCGGCTCGGCCGGCTCCGCCCGCGCTCGGCTGGCGGCCGGGCTGCCCGCCCGCACCAGCCGCCACGTGGTCGACTCCGGCACCCGGCGCGCCGCTGCGTGGCGGGTCGTGCGCCACCGCGGCGCCGACATCACCGGCCGCTACGCGATCGCCAGCGACCGCGCCACCCAGGCGATCTCACCGCCCGGCGACCAGGTGGTCTGGCACGAGGTGGAGATCACCACCACCTCCACGGGCGAGTGCCACAGCGGCACCTACCGCCGCGTCGCCGAGCAGATCGGCTCGGCCCTCGCCTCCCTCCGCCGCTCGCTCACCACCTAGCAGGGGCCCGTCCGCTGGCCTTGGGGTCAGCGGGGTGCCACCACCGAGATGCTGAGCGCCCGGGCCGCCGACGCCATCCGGTCGTCGTAGGTGATCAGGCCGTCGAGCTCGTCGCCCAGCTCGAGGGCGGCGGCGAGGTGGAGCGCATCGAGGCTCCTCAGCAGTCCCGGCTCCAGCTCGCCGGCCCGCTCGACCACCGCCGTCGACAGCGTCAGCAGCACCAGCGAATCGAGCACGGCACGGGCCTGGACCATCTGGTCCGGAGCGCCCCGTCGGGTCGTCCGCATGAGCTCGGTGCGCAGCAGGTCACTGGACACGATCGGCGTGGTGGCACCCTCCAGCACCTTCCGCAGCGCGGTCGAGCCGGACTCGGCCACCACGAGCTTCACCGCGGCCGACGTGTCCAGGTAGTACGCCACCGTCGGCGCTAGTACCGCTCGACGTCGCGCTGCTCGGCGAGCACCGTCGACAGCTGCGCTCGCCCCGACCGCCGCCGGGCCGGTGCCGGCAGCCGCGACCACGGCCGCTTCGCCGGGCGAGCCCGACCGGACGCGACCAGCCGCTCCAGGCGGCTTCCGGCGATCGGCACCAGCTGCGCCACGGGCCGACCCCGATCGGTGATCGTGACGTCCTCACCGGCCGCGGCCGCAGCCACCACCGCCGACGCGTTCTGCTTCAACGCCCGAACCCCGACCTCAGCCATGTGCTACATCGTAGCTCATTGGCCGCCACCTAGGATTGGGTGTTCCGTCCTCGTAGCTCAGTCGGATAGAGCGACCGCCTCCTAAGCGGTAGGCCACAGGTTCGATTCCTGTCGGGGACACCACCGGGCGCACTACTCGCTGGCGAGGACCTCGTAGAGGCGGCGGCGGGTCTCGCTCAGGATCTCGACCGCCTTGGCCTGCTGAGCCGGGCTGCCGGCGCGGAAGACCTGCTTCACGGCACCCATGGTGCCACCGAGCACGTCTCGCAGCTGCTGCACCTCGGGGTCCTCGCCGTCGGTGAACTGCTCCCACGGCGGGGCGCCCTCGCGACCGGTCACGGCCTCGCGGCCGGCGTCGGTGAGGTCGAAGCGGCGCTTGCCCTCGACCTCCTGGCCGACCACGAGGCCCTCCTCCTCGAGCAGCGTGAGCGTGGGGTAGACCGAGCCCGGGCTGGGCTGCCACGCACCACCGGTGCGCTCCCCCAGCTCCTGGATCATCTCGTAGCCGTGCATGGGGCGCTCGGCCAGGAGGGCCAGCAGGGCGACGCGCACGTCGCCTCGGCGGGCCCGGCCCGGTCCGCCCCGGCGACCTCCTCGGCCGCCTCGGCCCATGGGACCCCCTCGACCCATGGGGCCACCTCGTCCTCGACCCCGCATGGGGCGATCTCGTTCGTACATCATCTGGACTCCTTGTCCTTCGTTGTTTCGATGCGCTCACGATATATCGGAACTGTTTCGTTTGCAACCTCCCCCGATCTGGCCCACGCTGAGCCCATGAGGGCCTGGGCCGTGGAGCACCCGGGACCGGCCGCCGCCGGTCCCCTGGTGAGAGCGGACCGACCTGCTCCCGAGCCGGGCCCGGGCGAGGTGCGCGTGCGGGTGTCGGTGTGCGGGGTGTGCCGCACCGACCTGCACCTCGCCGAGGGCGACCTCACCCCCCGGCATCCCGGCGTGGTGCCCGGCCACGAGGTGGTCGGGGTGGTCGATGCCCTCGGGCCCGGCGCCCATCGCTTCGCCGTCGGCGAGCGCATCGGGGTGGCCTGGTTGGCCCGGACCTGTGGGGCGTGCCGGTTCTGCGTGCGGGGCGACGAGAACCTGTGCACCGACCCCTTCTTCACGGGCTGGGACCGAGATGGCGGCTTCGCCGAGTGGACCACCGTCGACGAGCGGTTCGCGTACCGGCTTCCCGACGGGTACGACGACCTCCACGTGGCCCCGCTGCTGTGCGCCGGGATCATCGGGTACCGGGCGCTGCGCCGGGCCGCGGTGCCGCCCGGGGGCCGGCTCGGGATCTACGGCTTCGGCGGATCCGCCCACATCACCGCCCAGGTGGCGATGGCCGAGGGCGTCGAGGTCCACGTCCTCACCCGGGCGCCGGAGGCACGCGAGCTCGCCCTCGAGCTCGGGGCGGCCTCAGCCGGCGACTCCACCGACGCACCCCCGGTGCCGCTCGACGCCGCCATCCTGTTCGCCCCGGTGGGCGACCTCGTGCCCGTCGCGCTCGACGCGCTGGATCGTGGCGGCACCCTCGCCATCGCCGGCATCCACCTCTCGGACATCCCGTCGCTGCACTACCAGCGCCACCTGTTCCAGGAGCGGTCGGTGCGCAGCGTCACCGCCAACACCCGCCGCGACGGCGAGGAGCTGCTCGCCACCGCGGCACGGATCGGGCTGCGGACCACGGTGGTGCCCTACGCGTTCGACGAGGCCGACCGGGCGCTCGCCGACCTGGCCGCAGATCGGATCACCGGGGCGGCGGTGCTCCAGGTGGGCGGCGGCTGATCCGGCACGGGCAGGCCGGTACGCTCGCCCGATGCCTCGGCCCCGCCCCAGCTGCTCGTGGCTCGCCGTGGCCGGTCTGGCCCTGGTCGCCGCCCTCCCCGGGTGCGGCGGCAGCGACGGCGACGGCGCCGCCGGCCCGAGCTCCACGACCACGTCGACCGCGTCCACCACCACGTCGACCACGGTCGCCACCGACCCGCCGCCCGCGGTGGCCTCCGCCGGATACGGCACCAGCACGGTCGGGGCGGTGTCGCTCGAGAAGCGGACGCTGCCCGGGTCGGACCGCTGGTACCTGCTCACCACGCCACCCGAGCACGACGGGACCACGCCCCTGCCGCTGGTGGTCGACTACCACGGGCTCTCCGAGGGCGCCGAGATCCACAGCCAGTTCTCCGGCTTCTCGCCCTACGCCGCCGAGCACGGGTTCATCCTCGTGGGGCCCAATGGCACCGGCGAGCCCGTCGGGTGGAACGTCGGGCTCGATCCCGCCACCAACCCCGACCTCGTGTTCACCGTAGACCTGCTCGACCAGCTCGAGGCCGACCTGTGCGTCGACACCTCCCGGGTGTACGCCACCGGCCTCTCGAACGGGGCGTGGATGTCCTCCGCGCTCGCCTGCACCATGGCCGACCGCTTCGCCGCCGTGGCTCCCGTGGCCGGCATCATGCGGCCCGACGGCTGCGACCCGTCCCGACCGGTCCCGATCCTCACCATGCACGGCACCGCGGATCCGATCCTGCTCTTCAACGGCGGTGTCGGCGACCGGCTCGGGAACGTCATCGACGACGACCCGAGCGGCCCCACCACCACGCCCGAGGCCGCCCTCCCCGAGGCCGACCTCGACGGCGCGGGCTACCCGGCCAACGCCCGGGCGTGGGCGGCGGGCAACGGCTGCACCGGGGACCCGCAGGACACCGAGGTGACCCCCACGGTCACCGAGCGCACCTGGGACTGCCCCGCCGATGCCCCGGTCGAGTTCCTCGTGGTCGAGGGCGGTGGCCACAGCTGGCCCGGCAGCGAGTTCGGCAAGGCCGCCGAGGCGATCGTGGGCCCCACCGACATGAGCTTCGACGCCACAGACGCCATCTGGCAGTTCCTCCGTCGATTCGCGCTACCCACCACCTAGGAGCACCCATGGACCCGCTCGAAGCTGCCGCCGCCTCCGGCGATGCCGTCAACGGCCTCGGCACCCACTTCATGATGGACC
>CAZIVZ010000012.1:0-19938 GCA_964542495.1 uncultured Aquihabitans sp. | reverse complement strand
CAGTAGACCAAGGAGGTGCTCGACCGGCACTCCGGTGTGCTCTAGTTCGAGACCACCGTCGCCGGGAAGTACGTGAACGGGGTCGACATCATCACCTGCGACGACGACGGCAAGATCGTCGAGTTCCGCGTGATGATCCGCCCGCTCCAGGCGGTGAACCTGGTGCACCAGCAGATGGCCGCCATGCTCGAGAAGATGGCGCCGATCACCCCCGAGCCCTGACGGCCGGATCAGGGCAGCAGGTCGACGGCGTCGAGGTCGCGGATCTGGGCCACCCCCCGGCGCAGCGAGGCCAGGAACATCTGGTCGCCCCGCTCCGTGCGCTCCACCAGCATCGACGGCGCCACCGTCATCACCAGGTTGGCGAACGAGCCGCGCCGGTACTCGCGCCAGCACCGGTCCCAGTCGAAGTCGTCGATCCCCTGGGCCAGCAGCGCCTCGTGGTAGGCCCGCACGATGCGCTCCTCGTGGAGCGCCCGCTCGGCCGGATCGGCGAACCCGAGGGCGACGGCGTAGGCCACGTCGGGCATCGGCGGGCCCCACGCCGCCGTCTGCCAGTCGACCACGGTGAACGGGGCCGGCGAGCCCGCCTCGCCCAGCAGGAAGTTGTCGGGCCGGTAGTCGCCGTGGGTCACCGTCATGGTGCCCGGCCGGTCGTTGAAGTACGGCACCAGCCGGTCCATCAGGTGGGCGGTCACGTCGAGCTCGTCGCAGGTGAGGTGGTCGCCGTAGCGCTCCACGAAACCCGGGAACAGCCCCGACACCAACATGGCGGTGAGCGCCGCCACCTCCTCGGTGTGGCGGTTGAGCCACTCCAGCGAGGCCAGCTCGGGATCCCCCCAGCACGGTCCGTGGAGCCCGGCCAGGGCCACCGCCGCGTGCTCCACCTGGTCCGCCGTGAGGCCCGCGAGCTGGTCGCCGGCCACGGCGGGTGCCATGTCCTCGAGCAGGAGGGTGAACCACCCGGTGGCCGGGTCGACGTCGGCGTGATGGCACCGCGGGGTTCGCAGCGCGAGGCGCGACGCGACCGAGCGGTAGACGTTCACCTCGATCTCGTAGGCCCGCAGGACGAGCCCCGCCGCCCGGCTGCCCTCGTCGGTGGTGGCGAACTTGGCCACCACCGTGGACGGTGCGCCGGGCTCCTCGCGGTCGTAGCGGAGCCCGATCCGGAAGGCGTCGCCCATCTGGCCGGTGCCGATCGGCGCGGCGGTGAACGAACCGACCGCCGCGGTGGTCAGCACGCCCGATCGGCGCAGCGCGTCCGTGAGCCAGGTGGCGGTGAGCTCGGCGGGGCCGTGGAGGATGGTCACCGCCGCCCTACTGCTCCTTCCACATGCCGAGCAGCGGGTTCCCGCCGCTGAGGTTGGCGCTCGGCTGGCGGGCCGGGTCGTCGTCGGGCCCGTCGCTCGACTCCCCCTTCCCGCCGCGCGGCAGAGGCGGGCCGAGCACGTCGTGGACGTCGGGCCGCTCGGCGATGCCCCACGGCGCGTAGAAGGTCCAGGCGGCCACGACCTGGCTGGCCATGCGCCGGTTGAGGTCCTCGTAGATCTCCTTGCGCACCTCGGGGTCGGGCTCGCTGCGGCCCTCGTCGAGGAGCCGGTCCATCTCGGCGTCACGGGTGCCGGGGAAGTTGAGCAGGTTCGGCGTGAAGGTGCCGTCGGCGGCCGTGGTCCCGCTGTACCACCAGACCCGGAGGCTGTCGGGGTCGCCGCCGGGGAAGTTGCGCACGAACACCGCCTGGTACTGCTTGGCGATGGCGTCGTTGATGAGCGACGCCTGGTCCTGCACCTCGATGTCGACCTCCATGCCCACCGTCTTCAGCCGCTGCTGGAGCGCTTCGGCCTGCGTCTGGATGGTCGGGTCGTTGGCGATGCTGAGGGTGAGCTGGGCCTCGGTCCCCTCGGCCTCGTACTCGGCCACCAGCCGCTTGGCCTCGTCCACGTCGAACTCGGGGTACCCCGAGTCCTCCAGGTAGCCCATCGTCCCCGGGGCGAAGGGGCCGGTGGCGATGGTTCCCAGGCCGTCGTTGTCGGTCCGGTTGCTCTTGTCGCGGTCGATGGCCATCACCAGCGCCCGGCGCACGCGGATGTCGTCGAAGGGCGGCTGGGTGTGGTTCAACATGACGAACGCCACCTCGGCGGCCACCTCGGACACGAAGAGGTTGGCGTGGCCCTGGTCTCGCATCTTCCGGAGGTCGCCGACGATCGTGCCCACCGACGAGGTGTGCAGCGCGTCGATGTCGCCGGCGCGCAGGGCGTTGGTGCGCACCTCCAGGTCGGGGATGGGCCGGAACTCGATGCGATCGAGGTAGGGGTAGGGCTCGCCATCGGGTGCCACCTGCCAGTAGTCCTCGTTGCGCTCGACCACGAGCTTCGCGTTCGTGGTCCAGCTGACGAACCGGAACGGACCGGTGCCGATGGGCGAGCGGGCGCACGACTCGGGATCGTCGAGCTGCGCCTGGGCCATCATGCCGAGGCGGGCGCCGCCGAGGTAGGCCGGGAAGGCCACCCACGGGACCCCGGTGGTGACCTCCACCGTGTCCGGCGCCGTCACCGTCACCGCCTCGATGTTGTCGAGGGCCAGGGCGAACAGCTGCGAGTCGCGACCCGGGTAGACGCCGCGGTAGGCGTCGAGGTTGTTCTTGACCACCTCGGCGGTGAGCGGGGTGCCGTCGTGGAACGTGATGCCGGGGCGGAGGGTGAGGGTCCAGGTCCGGTAGTCGTCGCTGTGGGTGACCGTCTCGGCGAGGTAGGGCACGTAGTCGCCCTCGCCGTTGGGCGCGGTGAGCGGGTCGTAGATGGCGCGGGCCACGGTCTGGCCCGCCGCCGCCAGCTGGGCGCTCGACAGGCAGAACCCGCCGTTGGTCTCGGCTTCGAGGCCGTAGACGATGGAGCCGCCGCGCTGGGGCTCGCCGGCCCGGTCGAGACCGGACTCGCCCGACGCGGCGGTGAGCCCGAGGCTCTCCATGGTTCGCTCCTGCGCCGCCTCCTCGGCCGGCTCGCCGGTGGCGCCGCCGCAGGCCGCGGCGAGCAGGCACATGGCGACCGCCGGACCCAGCACGGCGCGCCGGTGCACGGTCGCGGTCGCGGGCTTCGAGGTCCCCTGGTGCTGATCCCCTACCCGGCCGAATCGGCGACGGTGCATCGGCAGGGACCGTACCGCCGACGCCCACGCCGTGCTCGGGAAGTGCTCGGCCTATCGGTTCGCGGAGGCCGCCGGCGCCGCGACCGCGCCGGTCACCGCCAGAGCCACGAACCCGGGCGGCGAGCTCGCCACCGCCTCGGTCACGTCGACCCTCAGGCCGCGGGCCGAGGGCTCCCACGTCACCGGCCACCCCGCAGCGCTCGTCACCGCCGTGTGCTCGCTGGGGCGCAGCGGCAGGGTGACCCGCACCCGCTCGGCCGACGTCGTACCCGAGGCCAAGGGCCCCACGATGGCCCACACCACCTCGTCGCACGCCGTGAAGTGCAGCCCCAGGCCCTCGGGGCTGGTTGCGGTGGCCCGCACCCAAGGCCGCGTGCCGGCGACGGCGGCGGCGTTCACGTCCATCCACTCGGCGAGCCAGTCGAGACGGACCGACTGCGCCTCGGGGATCTGGGCGTCCTCACCCCGGGGACCGACGTTCAGCAGCACGTTGCCCCCCTTCGACACGGTGTCCACGAGCGACCCGATGAGCTCGTCGCGCGTCAGGTGGTCGGCCTCGGTGGACGTGCGGTTGAAGCCGAACCCGTGGTCCATGCCGCGGGTGACCTCCCACGGCAGCGGGTCGATGTCGGGTCGCAGCGTGAACTCCGGGGTGCGGAACTGGAAGAACCGCGGCTTGGGCGGCACCAGGCCCTTGCGCTGCACCGACCGCTTGCCCACGGCGTCGATCACCCGGCGCGCGCCGGGCACCCGCAACAGCCGGCGGAGGTCCGGGGCCGTCATCCACCGGTCGTTGACCACCCCGTCGGGCACCCGCTCGAAGTAGTGCGAGAACAGTGCCTCGAGCTGCGGCCACGACGACGGCCACGAGATGTCGTTCCACAGCACCGACGGCTCGTAGCGGTCGATCAGCTCGCGCACCTGGGCGTCGGCGTAGCCCGCGTAGTCACCGCGGGGGGTGGCGGCGAGGCCGTCGGCGAACGAGCCGATCGGGGTGGCGTCGAAGGTCCAGTCGTAGCCGCCGGAGTAGTAGACGCCGAAGCGCAGCCCGACCGAGCGCACGGCGGCGGCGAGCTCGCCCACCAGGTCCCGCTCGCTGCACCAGTTCGGCCGGTGCGGGTTGGCCACCTCGCTCGGCCACAGGCACCAGCCGTCGTGGTGCTTGGTCACCAGCACCACGTAGCGGGCCCCGGCGTCGGCGAATCGCTCGGCCCAGCGGGTCGGGTTCCAATGCTCGGTGCCGGCCACGAAGTCGGCGGCGAAGTCCTCGTAGGGCCGATCGCCGTAGTGCTCGCGGTGGTACCGGGCCACGCTGCTCGCCGGGAACCGCAGCGAGTTCTGGTACCACTCGGAGTAGGGCGTCTCCGAGATCGGGTCGGCCACGTCTGAGCCCAGGAGCTCGCGGATGCCCCGGGCGGTGGGCGCGTACCCGGGTACCGACGCCGGCACCCAGTGCACGAAGATGCCGAGCTTGGCGTCGGCCCACCACGTCGGGACCACGCGCCTGCGGCTCCGCAACGGATCGCTGCCCATCGGCGGAACCTACCGCGCCCCTCCCGGGCACGGTCGGGCCGCCCCGCCTACCGTGACCGCGGGGGAGGCCCGCGCCGAGCGGGCCGCGACGCCAGGGGGCGCACATGCTCGACGTGATCATCCGGGGCGGCACCGTCGTCGACGGGACGGGCCGGCCGCCCTACGTGGGCGACGTGGGGATCAGCGGTGGTCGCATCGTCGCACTCGGCCAGGTGACCGACGAGGCCGGCGAGGTGATCGACGCCACCGGCCTGCTGGTCACGCCGGGCTGGGTCGACGTCCACACGCACTACGACGGCCAGGTGACGTGGGACGACGCGCTCGAGCCCTCCACGTCCAACGGGGTGACCACGGTGGTCATGGGCAACTGCGGCGTTGGCTTCGCCCCCGTGCGCCCGACCGACCACGACGCCCTCATCGACCTCATGGAGGGCGTGGAGGACATCCCCGGCTCGGCGCTGGCCGTCGGCATCCCGTGGGGGTCGTGGGAGACCTTCGCCGAGTACCTCGACGCGCTCGACGCCCGCCGCTACGCGGCGGACATCGCCGCCCAGGTCCCCCACGGCGCCGTGCGCTTCTACGTCATGGGCGAGCGGGGCGCCGCCAACGAGGACGCCACCGCCGAGGATCTGGCGGCCATGGCCGACCTGGTGGCCGACGCCATGGCCGCCGGTGCCGTGGGCTTCACCACGTCACGCACGATCGGCCACCGGGCCCGCTCCGGCAACCCGGTACCCGGCACCTTCGCCCCGCTCGACGAGTTGCTCGCCATCGCCGGTGCGCTCCGCCGGGCGGGCCACGGCGTGTTCGAGGCCATCATGGCCGGCACCATCGGCTCGCTGAACAGCCTGGGCGGCGAGCGGGCCAAGCTGCTCGACGAGGTGCCGGTGCTCGAGGCGGTGGCCCACGCCTGCGACCGGCCGGTCACCTTCACCGTGGCCCAGCTCTTCGAGGACCCCGACCACTGGCGCCAGGTGCTCGACGCCGCCGCCGAGGCCAACCGCAACGGCGCCGCGCTGCGGCCCCAGGTGATGCCGAGGTCGGTCACGATCATGACCAGCCTCGACGCCTACCACCTGTTCCAGCGCCGCCCGAGCTACCAGGCCATCGCCCACCTCCCCCTCGCCGAGCGGGTGGCCGAGATGCGCCGGCCGGAGGTGCGCGCCGCCATCCTCGGCGAGGAGAACGTGCCGCCCGCGTCCATGGACTTCAACGAGATGGTGGTCGACCTGTTCGTGGCCGCCCTGCCGGTGACGTTCGCCCTCACCGATCCGGTGGACTACGAGCCGAGCTTCGACGAGTCGGTGTTCGCGCGCGCCGCGGCCATGGGCGTCGATCCGGTCGAGCACATGTACGACCTCCTGCTCGAGGACGAGGGTCACGCCTTCTACGCCCTGTTCGGCTCCAACTTCGTGAACGGCACGCTCGACGTGTGCCGGGAGATGCTCCTCGACCCCAACACGGTGACCGGGCTCGGCGACGCCGGCGCCCACGTGAGCTTCATCTCCGACTGCTCGGCCACCACGTTCCACCTCACCCACTGGGCGCGCGACCGGGACCGGGGCGAGCGGCTCCCCGTCGAGCTGCTGGTGCGCAAGCTCAGCGCCGCCAACGCCGAGCTGTACGGGTTCGGCGATCGCGGCACCGTCGAGGTGGGCAAGCGCGCCGACCTGAACGTGATCGACCTCGACGCCCTGCGCATCTGCCCGCCCGAGCTGCGCCACGACCTCCCCACCGGTGCCGCCCGCATCCTCCAGCCCGCCGAGGGCTACGTGGCCACCCTGGTCGCCGGCACCGTCACCCGCCGAAACGACGTCGACACCGGCGAACGCCCCGGCCGACTCGTACGCGGCACGGTTGCCTGACGCAGAGGTGACCTTGTGCTCTGTCGAACGCGGGCGTCAACTCCTACGGTTCGTCCCACCAGAGCCATGGCAGAAAGCGGGCAACCATGAAGCGCAAGACCCTCGACCTCGTCTTCAGCATCGGCGGAGGCCTGCTGGCCGTCCTCCTCCTCGTCCTGGGGCTCGTGCTCCAGAACCAGGCCAACTTCGCCAAGGACTACGTCCACGACCAGCTCTCGGCCCAGAAGATCACCTTCACGCCCACCGAGGGCCTGAGCGACGAGGAGAAGAAGGCCGCCTGCCTGATCGACAACGCCGGCAAGGCTCTGACCTCGGGCAAGCAGGCCGAGTGCTACGCCAACGAGTACATCGGGCTGCACCTGACCGAGATCAACGACGGCAAGACCTACGCCGAGTCCAGCGGCGAGTCGCGTGAGCTCGCCGCCGAGGCCGAAGCGGCAGCCGAGGACGACCCCGACAGCGCCGACACCCAGGAGCTCCAGGCCAAGGCCGACGCAGCTTCGGCCAAGGTCGACAGCCTCTTTCGGGGTGAGACCCTCCGGGGCCTGCTGCTGACCTCCTACGGGTTCAGCGTGTTCGGCGAGCGTGCCGCCCAAGCCGCGCTGGTGGCCTTCCTCGTCGCCGCCGTCCTGGCCCTCGCCACCGTCGCCGGACTGGTCCACGCGTTCAGCAAGGCCGGCGACGAGGTCGTCGAGTGACCCGCCGCCCAACGCCGGAGCCGGGCTCGAGTTTGAGTACGAACTCGCGCCGCGGCCCGAACCGGGGCTCGATCGGGTTCACCGAGGAGCTGTAGGTCTCCGGCGCGACGGAACACGGCGACCACGCTGGAGCGCGACCGCTCTCCGACCTCGCCGGTGAGGGTGTGCCAGACTGCCCGCGAGTACACGCAGGACGGGGCGGGGAGCAGCAGTCGATGTCCGTGTCGGTGACTGCGACGTTTGTGTTCACGGATCTGGTGAATTCGACGGCCACCTCGGCTCGGCTCGGTCCAGCGGCGGCTGAAGAGCTGCGCCAGACGCACTTCCGGCTGTTGCGAGAAGCCGTGGCGGCATCGGACGGCGTCGAGGTGAAGAACCTCGGCGACGGAGTCATGGTCATGTACTCCTCGCTCAGCCGCGCGCTCGACGGCGCTGTCGCCATGCAGCAGGCGATCGACCGGCACAACCGATCCGATGCCGAGCCGCTCGGGGTCAGGATCGGCGTCAGCGTCGGTGAGGCCACCGAGGATGATGGCGACTACTTCGGCGATCCTGTGGTGGAGGCCTCGCGGCTGTGCGCCGCGGCCGAGGGGGGACAGGTCCTGGCGTCGGACGTCGTTCGTTCGCTGGTTCGGCGTGGCGGGACGCACACGTTCGCCGACGTCGGCCCCATGGGGCTCAAGGGCATCCCTGACCCGGTCGACGTCGTGGAACTGGTGTGGGAGCCGGCTGGAGCGGAAGCGTCGGTCCCGTTGCCGGGGCGTCTCGTCGGACTGGCGACCGACGCCCAGTTCGGGTTCTTCGGCCGGGCGCACGAGCTTGCGATGCTCCAAGATGCCCGGAAGCAAGCGCGGGCTGCGGCGCGCTGCCAGGCGGTGTTCGTGGCCGGCGAGCCGGGGATCGGCAAGACCGCGCTCGTCGCGGAGGCAGCCAGGTCAGCGCACAGCGACGGTGCGATCGTGCTCTTCGGCCACGCAGACGAAGATTCCGGCATCTCCTATCAGCCCTGGATCGAGGCCCTGTCGGGACTGGTGCGAGACAGCGATTCCGACCTCCTCACGGGGTTGCGCCAGGCCCAACGGTCGGCGTTGGCGCGGCTCGTGCCCGAGATCGGCATCGACGAGGAAAGGGTGGCCGATCTGGAATCGGAACGGCTGCTGGTGTGGAACGGGGCAACGGAGCTGCTGGCTGCGGCGTCGCGGCACGGCGCAGCCACCGTCGTGCTCGACGACGTCCACTGGGCCGACACCGCCAGCTTGCAGCTGTTGCGCCATGTGATCGGATCGACGTCGCCGATGAACGTCACGATCGTCTGCACCTACCGCGACACCGATCTCACCCGGGTCGATCCCCTGGGCAAGCTGCTCGCCGACCTGCACCGCGAGGCGAACGTCGCACGCATCGCGCTCGGGGGTCTCGGTGACGCCGACCTGGTGGAGATGCTCGAAGCCGCCGGTGGGACCGAGCTCGACGAGGACGGAGTCGAGCTGGCCCTTGCGCTGCGCCGCGAGACAGACGGGAACCCCTTCTTCACCGCCGAGATGCTCCGGCACCTGGGCGAGAGCGGCGGGGTCGTGCGCGGTGACGACGGCAGGTGGGCGCTGACGGGCACCCTCGAGGAGCTGGGAATGCCCAACAGCGTGCGTGACGTGATCGGTCGGCGGGTCGAGCGTCTCGGCCCCGAGGCGGCGAGGGTCCTGCGACTCGCCTCGGTCATCGGCCGTGAGTTCGACCTCGACCTGCTCGCCGGGCTCGCCGATGTCGATGAGGACACGCTCTTGGACCTCCTCGAGCGGGCGGTCGACGCGGCGCTGGTCGACGAGGACGTTATGGCGGGCCGGTTCCGGTTCGCCCACGCCCTGATCCAGCACAGCCTCTACGACGAGCTCCGGCCGGCGCGACGCCAGCGCGCTCACCAGCGCGTCGCCGAGCTCCTCGAAGCGATGACGACGACGGAGGACCCGGTGACGCTCGCCGAGCTCGCGCACCACTGGGTTGCGGCGACGCGACCGGCCGACCTCGAACGCGCGCTGCACTACGTCAGCCGCGCCGGCGAGGCGGCACGCGCGTCGGTCGCCCCGGACGATGCGGCGCGCTGGTATCGACAGGCACTCGATCTGATCGATCGCCAAGGCGTGCCCGACCAGCACCAGCGCGCCGAGCTCCTCGCTGCGCTCGGCGCGGCCCAGTGCGAAGCCTCCGATCCCGACTACCGGGCGACCCTGCTCGAGGCGGCCGCGCTGGGTGAGCGCCTCGACCGGACCGACGTGCTGGTGGAGGTGGCGCTCGGGTTCGGGTTGTACATCGGAAGCCACGTCGGCGACGAAGACGCCGAACCGATCATTCGCACAGCACTCGAGCGCATCGGTCCGGATCCGACCCCCACGCGAGCGCGGTTGCTCGCCAAGCTGTCGGTCGCCCACAACGCCTCGGCCGAGGCGGCCCTGCGGCACTCGGTTGCGCTCGAGGCCGTGGAGGCGGCCCATCTGGCGGGTGACGACCGGACCTTCATCGATGTCATCGAGGGCACCCACCTGACCCTCGCGACCCCGGATCGGCGGGCGCAGCACCTCGCTGACATCGAACGGGCGGTCGCGTGCGCGGACCGCCTCGGTGACCCGTTGCTACGGGCCCGGGTCCGCTACCCGGCGATGTGGGCCTGCTATCAGCACGCCGACCTCCCCGCGGCTGACGCAACCCTCGGCGAGTACCAGGCCCTCGTCGATGCGCTGGGACTGCCGCACCTCGACTGGCAACCCAGCCAGTTCATCGCCGGCAACCTCCTTCTGGCCGGGCGGAGCGACGAGGCCGAGGGTGCGATCGAGCACCTGCTGGAGCTGGGCACCGCTGCCGGATCTCCTGATGTGCTCGGCGCGTACGGCGGCCTGCTCTACGCCATCCGATGGCAGCAGGGTCGCACCGAGGAGATCGCGGACTTCTTCCTGGATGTCGCTCGCGAGAACCCCTCCATCTCCGCGCTGCGTGCCTCGATCCCGCTCATGCTCTGCGAGCTCGACCGGCCTGACGAAGCCGCCAGCCTCCTCCTCGACGAACGCAAGCGGGACTTCGACTACCCGTTCGACTCGTTGTGGTTGGTGTCGATGGCGAACATGACCGACACCGCGGCCATCACGAGGGAGCGGTCCGCCGCTCGCACGCTCGTCGATCGTCTCGCCCCCTACGCCGACCACGTCATCTCCCCAGCGGGGATCACCGTGAACGGAGCCGTCGCTCGCCCGATCGCTCGTGCGGCCACGTTGCTCGGTGACCACGAACGAGCGGAGCAGTGGTTCGCCATCGCCCACGAGATCCACGAGCGGCTCGCGTCCCCGTACTGGATTGCGCTCGGTCGACTCGACCACGCCGACCTCTGCCTCGCCCGCCGGGACGACGGTGATCTCGAGCGCGCCAGCGAACTCGTCGCGATGGCTGCGACGGCCGCCGACGAGTACGGGTTCAGAAGCCTGGCCAGGCGGGCCGATGCCTTGAAGCTCGAAGCGGCACACCAACGTCCGCGGAATGGCCACTAGCGCGGTGACCCGCTCCGGGTGAGGGTGAGGTAGTAGCGGCTCTGTTCGACGTGGAACCCCGCGTCGTGGAGCCGGGCGAGCAGCGCCGCACCGGGCTCCTCCTCGATCTCCGCCACGATGTTCGACGTCGCCGCCAGCACGGCGTCGGGCAGCGCGTCGAGCAGGTCGAGCTCGGTTCCCTCCGTGTCGATCTTCAGGAGGGTCACGGGGCCGTGCTCGTCGATGATGTGCGCCATCTCCTCGCCGACGTTGGCGCACGACAGCCGCAGCGACCTCCCGGTGAACCGCTCGGTGTCCAGGCCACGGCTGGTGTGCTCCTGCGGGGAGAGGGTGCTGTGGTAGCCGGGGTGGACCGCCTCGAAGAGCTCCACCTCCTCCCGGTCGTCGGGGACGAGCGCGATGGGCCGCACCTCGACCTGTCGCAGCCCGTTCAGCTCGAGGTTGGTGGCGAGGAGCTCCAGGTTCGCCGGCTCGGGCTCGTAGGCCAACACGGTCGCGCTCGGAAACCGTCGGGCGGCCTGGACGCAGAAGTAGCCCCGGTTGGCCCCGACGTCCACGATCAGGGTCGGATCGACCATCGAGGGCAGCTGGCCCAGGTACGGGTCGTCGATCCAGAGCTCGTTGATGATGCGCGTGTCCGCCCACGATCTGGCGACCAGCCTGGCCCCGCCGTCCCGAGCGGAGAGCCGGTAGGTGCGGTCCTGGCCGCGCAGCAGGACCCGGTCAGCCACCGCCACTGGCCAGTTCCGGTACAGCGGCACCATGTGGGCGGAGCGCGACAACCAGACGGCGCTCTGCCTCGCAGCCTTCAAGCCCGCTCCTGTCACCGACACGATGGCGCTCCCGGTTCCCGCACCGACCTTCGTCGGATCCGGGTCCCGCCCCCGGACGGGACCGAGTGTAGGTGGGGAGCGGCCTCGCGTGCCGCCACATGGGTCACATGGTCCCGTTGTTCCGCCAGAGCTCGAGGGGGGAGGTCCCGTCGTGGTTGGCGCCCACGATGTCGAGGTCGAGGTCCCGGTCCATGTCGGCGACGCGGATGTTGTGCGACCCGGTGGTGGCGATCACCCGCAACGTCCAACTGGTGCCGCCGCCGTTGTTGTCGAACCAGCCGATCCGCTTCGTCGGCGACGCGGCCATCTCGGCGAAGGCGATGTCGGGCCGTCCGTCACGGTCGATGTCGGCCACCACGAACTGGTGCAGGTACCCGATGGCGCTGTTGACGATCCGCTCGGCCCAGGCCCCGGTGCGCGGTGCGGTCGGCGCCTGGTACCACGACAGGCGGCCACCGCCCTCGGACGCCGCCAGCACGATGTCGTTGCGGCCGTCGCGGTTCACGTCGGCCACCTCGGCGGCCACCAGCGCGGGCCAGGTGCCGGTGAGGTTGTGCCGCACCCAGGTTCCCGCCAGCGCGTTGGCCGGCGCCTCGAGCCACCACCCGTTCTGGGCGATGTCCAGGTCTCCGTCACCGTCGAGGTCCCCGTAGCCGAGCCCTTCGCCGGCGGCGGCCGAAAGCACCCGTCGGCTCCACGAGGTGGGGCTGGCCTGGAGGAACAGGACCGTCTCCCCGCTCGGGGCCCGCACCGCCACGTCGAGGTCACCGTCGCGCTCCTGGTCGCCGATCTGCACGTCGTGGGCGTCCGCGGCACCGATCAGGCGGTTCTGCCACCCACCGCCGCCGATGCGGGGGTTGGCGTACCAGCGCATGGTGTGCGACGAGTAGTCCGGCACCACCACGTCGGGGTCGCCGTCACGATCCACGTCGCCGAGCTCCAGGTCCGTGGTGAACACCGAACGGGAGTCGATCACCCGCCGGGTCCAGCTCGGGTTCTCGTACCAGACCAGCGGCAGACCCGAATCGTCCCCCGCCACCACGTCGTTGTCGCCGTCGCCGTCGATGTCGGCCACACCCTTCACGTCGGCCCCGGTGTTGCTGGCATCGATCAACGTGCGGGTGAAGGTGACGTTCTTGAGCTCGCAGCTGGGGGCCATGAGGACCAGCAGTGCCGGCAACACGGCCAGTGCTGCCCACCGCCTGACGTCGCTTCGATGCATGACGACCTCCCCGGCCACTGGTGCTGACCCGTTCGTACCCCGGATCAACCGGGTCCAGCCGTCCATCGCGGTCACGGGGTGCTCAGGTTCCGCCAGAGCTCGAGCGGAGAGGTCCCGTCGTGGTTCGCGCCGACGACATCGAGGTCGAGGTCGCGGTCCATGTCCGCCACGCGGATGTTGTGCGACCCGGTCGCGGCGAAGACCCGCAGCGTCCAGCTCGTGCCGCCACCATCGTTTTCGAACCACCCGATGCGCTTCGTCGGCGACGCGGCCATCTCGGCGAAGGCGATGTCGGACCGACCGTCGCGGTCGATGTCGGCCACCACGAACTGGTGCACGTACCCGACCGAGTCGTCGACCACGTGCTCGGTCCACGTCCCCGTCCGCGGGTCGGCGGGGGCCCGGTACCACGACAGCCGCCCACCGCCCTCCGACGCAGCCAGCACGATGTCGTTGCGGCCATCTCGGTCGACGTCGGCCACCTCGGCCGCCACGAGCGCCGGCCAGGTGCCGGTGAGGGTGTGGTCCACCCAGGCGCCCGTGAGGGGGTTCGCAGGAGCCTCGAGCCACCATCCGTTCTGGGCGATGTCCAGGTCGCCGTCGCCGTCGAGGTCCCCGTACCCGAGGCCCTCGCCGTCGGGTGCCGGCAGCACCCGACGGCCCCACGAGGTCGTGCTCGCCTGCACGAACAGCACCGTCGGACCACCGGGTCCCCGCACCGCCACGTCGAGGTCGCCGTCGCCGTCCTGGTCGCCGACCTGCACGTCGTGCGCGAACGCCGCGCCGATCGTGCGTCCGAGCCACGAACCCCCACCGATCCTGGGGTTGGCGTACCAGAGCATGGTCCCGGCCGCGGCGTCGGGCACGATCACGTCGACATCGCCGTCGCGGTCCACGTCGCCCAGCTCCAGGTCCGTGGTGAACACCGAACGGGAGTCGATCACCCGGCGGGTCCAGCTCGGGTTCTCGTACCAGACCAGCGGCAGACCCGAATCGTCCCCCGCCACCACGTCGTTGTCGCCGTCGCCGTCAATGTCGGCCACGCCCTTCACGTCGGCCCCGGTGTCGCTCGCGTCGATCAGCGTGCGGGCGAAGGTGACGTCACCGCCGGGACGTGGGGTGTAGGTGCCGGTGACCGTCGTGGTCCCCCCCGCCGACACCGAGACGTCGTCCAGACAGGGCGGCGGCACGTAGCGCGGGTCGATGTCGCCGAAGCACACGTCGTAGCGGCCGGGGGCCTTGTCGGCCCACACGCCCCACGCGTTGGCGACCTCGCCGTCGACGGTGATCGGGCCCGGCACCGCAGGGTTGGTGAGGACCCGCAGGAAGCCGTGGAGGGTGTACGACCCGATGACGGCCGTGGTGGCACCGGCGGCGACGACCGCGCTCTGGCAGGCGGTCGGGGCCGTGGCGTTTGGTGCGGGGCCGAAGCACACCTGGTGGGATCCCACCGGCAGGCGCAGCCACGTCAGTGCCCACGCATCACGGGGCAGGCCGTCCACGCTGATCATGGCCGCCACCGGTGGGCTGGTGGTCGCCCGCAGGAACCCGAACGTCCCCGCCGGGCCGGGCGCGCCCGGCCTCGAGGTGAAGGTGCCCGTCGTGGTCGCCGTGGCCCTCGCGGTCACGGTCACGTCCCGGCACGGCGGCGGATCGAGCCCGGGCACCTCGGAGAAGCAGACCTGGTGCGTCCCTGGAGCGACCGGGGTCCACACGCTCCAGTCGTTGCGGGCCACACCGTCGACGCTGATCGTCGAGTCCACCGCCGGGCTGGTGACCACGTGCAGGTACCCCATCGCGCTGAACGAGCCCACCACCGCCGTCACGGCGCCGGGCGACACCGTGACGGTCTGGCACCCCGGCGCGGTGAAGCCGGGCACCGTGCCGAAGCACACCTGATGGGCCCCCACCGGGAACGGCACCCAGTTCAACCCCCAGGTGTCCCGTGCGATCCCGTCGACGAAGATCGTGGCCGGCAACGCCGGGCTCGTGGTCACCCGCAACGTGCCGCTGGCTTCCGCGGCCGGCGGGGCGCTTCGGGCCGGCGGAGCGGTTCCGGCCGACATGCCCGCCACCAGTGCCACCACCAACGCGGAGCGCAGCCCCATCCGGGCAAGCCGCCCGACCCCAGCGCCACCGCTGACGCACGCGTCGACCATCACCCGATCCCCCCGGGAGCTAGCAGAACACCTGGAGGAGACGTCCGACTGGCGCATCACCTCCGCTGGAGCGAAACGGTACCCCGAACGAGGTCTCGTCGCCGTGGACCCGGGTTACCGACCGGACCGCCCGTGTCCGGGCCTCAGCGCTCCGCCAGCTGCCGGGCCCGGCCACGGGCTGCTTCCACCTGGTCCCGCATCTCCGCACCGACCAGCGAGGCCGCCCAGTCGAACGCGGCGTCGACGTCGGGGAAGTCGGCGATGGAGCTGGCCGCCCAGGCTTCGACCGGCAGGGCACGGGTGAGGCGGAACGCGACCGTCCCGCCGTGGCGAACACGGCCGACGAGCTCGAAGTGCTCACGCCAGCGGTGGTGCCAGAGGTGGAGCCACGGGGTCATCTCGTGGGCCCAGTCCTGCTGCACCATCACCCCGTCGACGATCAGCGCCGGCACGAAGGTGGCGAGCACGTGGTTCCAGAGGGGCCAGGTCTTGGCCAGGTCGACGTAGAGGAGCTCGATGGGGGCTCCGGTCCACGTCTGGTCGAGGATGTCGCCGGTGACCACGCGCCCCGGAGCGTGGCCGATGCGCCGGTCGTAGACCTCGCGAAGGCCGAGGCCCCGGTCCTTGTAGTGGGCGAGCAAGCCGGGCGGGTCGACGAAGCGCCAGTCGAACCCGTCGTACACGGTGACCTCCGCGGTACGACCGCGCAGGCCGCGAGCGATCGCCGCCGAGGACGACCCGATGAGGGTGCCGAGCTCCACGACCTGCCCCCGCCCGGTGTGGTTCCGGCGAAGCCACCGGGTGGTCCAGGCCTGCTCCCAGATGTTGGTCTGGTCGTACATGTGCCACTCCGAGGTGAACTCGGACCAGGGCAGCCAGCGGATGAGCTCAGGAGCGTCGCGACCCTCCCGAGCGACCCTGCGCAGGTTGCGACGCAGGTCCCGCCAGGTCATGGTCGCCAGTATCGCGGCCGGTGCCCGCCGGCGAGATGCCGTGCTGCTGGCCGGTGATGCCGCTTGCCGCCACCGATGGCGGGGTCTACGTTCGGCCCGGCACCTACAGGGGGATCGTGTCCATGCGTCGTATCCGGTTTCTGGTCCTGATCGCCATGAGCTCGCTGCTGCTGGTCTCCTGCGACTATGCGGAGATGGCGCAGGTCTTCGAGGACCGCGGCGATCCGGTGCCGTGGTGGTGCGACCCGAAGGAGGAGATCCCGGTCACCGACGGGCCGGCTGCCGGCACCGTCGACTGGTACGCCGGCACCCACAAGGCGCCGCTGACGTGGGCGCAGTGCCACGCCCTGTCCGCGCAGTTCGATGCGGCCCGAGATTGGGCGATGCAGTGGCCCACCGCGGGTGTCGCCGAAGCCGCCGGATGGTCACGGATCACACCGTTCATCGCCGGCATGGGCACCCACCACATCCGGGGTGGGGTGACCCCGGCGATGCTCAACGACCCGAACTTCGACCGGCACAACCCGATCCTCGACGCCGCCGGGCTCGACGGCGTGTTCGACCCGACCCGACCCGACGTGCTCCAGTTCGACGGCAACGGACCCAACGCCAAGCTGGTCGGGTTCGACTACTACGTGCGCACGAACACCGGGCTGCCGCCCGCCGGCTTCGCTGGGAACAACGACTGGTGGCACCACCACCCCTGGATCTGCCACTCCAAGACCACCGCCGCGCAGATCGGGTTCAACATCAGCGACTCGCAGTGCACCGCGATGAACGGCATCAACGTCAACCTCTCGAACTACTACATGCTCCACGTGTGGGTGCTCCCGGACATGGTGTACACGCCCGACGTCTACGCCGGCATGATCCCGTGCATCACCTCGAACGGCACCGTCCACGACCCGCTCGACTCCTGCCACACCGGCCGAGGCGCCATGTCCGGCATGGAGCACGAGCAGATCGTGGACGACCCGTCGGGCCGCCACGCGAGCCACGCCGCCCACGGCGGGGGCTGACCGGCTCCGGGCCCCAGCGTCAACCGGTGAAGGAGGCGGAGCCCGCCACGGCAGCGGCGGCGGGCGCCGACGGAGCCGCCGAGGGTGTGGGGGCGGGGCTGATCGAGTCGGTGGGCTCGGTCAGCTCGGGCTCGGTGCTCGTGGTCGTCAGCAACAGGTCGGGGTAGGTGACAGATCCGCACGAGGCGGCCACGCGCATCTCGGCGTCACCGTTCGGAACGGGCAGGCGGACCCGCCAGTCGCCGTAGCGGTCGATGGTGACGGTGGTGGCCACGTCGCGGGCGGAGTCGCTGTCGATGCGGACCGCCGCCTCAGTGCCGTCGGGGCAGTCGGTGCCCTCCAACTCGGTCCGCCAGGCGTAGGGCGACTCGAACAGGGTCGGGCGGGGCCCGATCCACAGGTGCGGTGACTCGGCGTCGAAGCGCTCGCTCCCGACCTCGACCCCGTCGCAGCTGACCACCCATTGGTCGTCGGTGGTGGACGCGGTGGCGGTCACCCTCCAGGTCGAGGGAGAGATCTCGCTGAGCTCCGGGGGCAGGTAGGGGACCATGGTCATCTGGACGTTGCTGTCCTGGGTGTTGCGTCGGTAGATCACCGGAGCCGCCCCGCAGTCGACGGTGACCGTGTACGCGGCGCCCGGCTCGCCTCGCTCGGGACTGATGGTGACGGCACCGTCACCGTGGGCCGCCATGACCCCGGCGGCGCCGACCACCGCGGCCGCCACGATGCCGATCACCGCCCGTCGTGTCCTCAGCCGAGCCGTCCCCGCAGCCATGGCCGCAACCTACTGCGCCACCGGTTTGCCCGGCCGGAACGTCGGCCCCACCGAGGTGTGCGTGGCAGGTGTCGTCAGGCGACACTGTCGTCTTGGGCGACACCCAGCACGCACACCTCGAGGCGACATCAGCCATGGCCGGCATGGTTCGCTCGATCACTCACCCGAGCGTCCGTGACGTCTCTCACCGGGTGGCGGGCCGCTCGTCTCCACGAGCGAGGTCGGCCAGGAGCTGATCGAGGGCGAGACAGGCGCGGTCGAACTCGCCGCTCGGCAGGCGGCTGCGCCAATCGGCCTCGAGCTCGGCCACCCGAGTGCCGGCCGCATCGAGCAGGGCTCGTCCCCGCGACGTGGGAAAGATGAGCTTGGCGCGCCCATCGGTCGGGTCTGCTCGCCGCTCCAGATAGCCGAGGTCCGCCAACTCGTTCACCAGCTCCGAACAAGCGGCCAAGCTCAGGTTGGCCTTGTGCGCCAGTTCGGTGAGGCGGATGCCCTCGATCCCGACGTTGCCCCAGATCTGGTTGTGGGTGAAGCGGAGGTCGGCGAACTCGGTCCCCTCGGTCGAAGCGAACAACGCCTGGCGGAACTCGTGGAGGAGCCGGACCAGGAGTTGGCCGACCGCCAGGCGATCTGTGGGCAGGTGGGGGGTTGACGACACGATGGACTGATGTTAGTTAGGAAACCGAAGCTTTGGGTTCCGAATCAAATCTGGGGGTGCGATGAGCTTGCCCACGACGGCATCAGTTGTCCAGCAGATGGATGCCTCCGCAGCGGTGGTCTACGACCTGGTTTCCGATGTGACGAACATGGGTCGCTGGAGCCCGGAGTGCCAGGGCTGCGAGTGGGTCGGCGAGCCGGGTCGGGTCGGGTCACGCTTCCGCGGCCACAACCGCAGCGGCCTGTTCCGGTGGACGACGGAGGCGGAGGTGCTCGTCGCAGAACCCGGGCGGGAGTTCTCCTTCGCCACCCTCCACAAGGGCGAGCCCGCAACTCGGTGGAGCTACCGCTTCGAACCAACCGGTTCCGACGGAGCCTCGACGACGGTGACCGAGACCTTCGAAGCCATCCGCACCCCGCCTCTCATCGCGTTCGCCGAGCGCTACCTCATCCGCAATCGCCAGCAACAGTTGGTCGACGGGATGCGGCGGACCCTCGCTGCGATCGACCAGGCGATCTCCGAGCTCGATCACGAGGACGACGGTGGCGGCTGACACAGCTCCGATCGGATCGGGTTCTTGGGCCCGGTGCGCACCGATCGGAGGCGTGGTGTTCGTCGCCGTCGAGCTGGTCGTCGCGGTCCTCGGGGGCGAGCCGCCAGCCTCCGACCAGGGGCGACTCGCGATCTCCCGCTACTACCTCGATCACGCCGCCGGGCTCGAGGCCGGGCTGTGGCTCTTTGGCCTGGGCGTGATCGCGCTCACCTTCTGGGCCGGCGGGCTCTGGCAGTGGATGACGAACGGTGAGCGGGGCAGCACCGGACTGGCCGCAGCGTCGCTGCTCGGCCTCTCCATCGCCGGCGCTCTCGCGCTCGTCGCCTCCGCCGCGTGGGCCACGGTGGCACTCCACCTCGACACCGTCGGGGACGACCTCTCGACCTTCCACGCCCTCGGCGGCCTTCTCAGTTCTGCGGCGGGAATCGGCGTTGCGGCACACCTTCTGGCGACGAACCTGTTCGGCTGGAGCGGTCGCCAGCTCCCGAACTGGATCCTGGTCACCGGCTTCGCCTCGGCTGGAGCTTGGATCGCGCAAGCCATCGTCGCGTCGACCTCCGCCACGGGAGCCACCAACCCGATCGGGCTCGCCGCCTTCGCCCTGTGGTGCGGATGGATCCTCGCAGTCAGCCACCGGCTCTGGACCGCCGACTGACCTTGCATCGTTCGCCGTTGTCGGTGGTGGGTCGGCTGTTGGTTGGTTGGTTGGTTGGTTGGTGGTGGTCTGGCCGGTGGGATTTGAACCCACGACCCCCGCGTCCCAAACGCGGTGCGCTACCAAACTGCGCCACGGCCAGTGGGCACAACCTACTTCGCGGCCCACCCGGTAGGGTCCGGCCATGACCGCCGACGACCGTGGTGACCGCGCCCAGCTGCTCTCGATCACCGTGGCCGACGACCCCGCCGCCTGGGAGGCGGCCGGGTTCACGGTGGCTGCCGACGACGGCTCGCTCGGGGCCGTGCACCTCGGCCCCACCACCGTCCGGCTGTACGGCC
>CAZIVZ010000011.1:0-20293 GCA_964542495.1 uncultured Aquihabitans sp. | reverse complement strand
TTCGCGCTACTATCCACTAAACGACCTCTACAAGGCCCGGCACGACCGGGTGGAGCTGGCGGCGGTCAAGAAGCGCCTGCGAGCGGAGGTGGCGTCGTGACCGGTCGCATCCGGGTGGCGGTGGTGGGCTTGGGCATCGGGCGCATGCACGTGCTGGCCTGCAAGGAGCTGCACCAGCACTTCGAGGTGGTGGCGGTGTGCGACACCGACCCCGAGCGCGCCGCAGAGGTGGCGGGCTGGCTGCGCGGCGTTCGGACCGAGACCGACCCCGAGGCGGTCTGGGCTGCCGACGACGTCGACGTGGTCTGCATCTGCACGCCCCCCGCCCTGCACCGCTCCCAGGTGGAGGCGGCCCTGCGCGCCGGCAAGGACGTGATCTGCGAGAAGCCGCTGGTGGGCACGGTGCACGAGGTCGACGAGCTGGCGTCGATCGCCGCCGAGACCGGACACCACGTGATGCCGGTGTTCCAGTACCGGTTCGGCAACGGGCTCCAGAAGCTCAAGGCGCTGGTGGACGCCGGACTCACGGGCCGGGCCTACGTGGTCAACATGGACCTGGCCTGGCAGCGGGGCCACGACTACTACGCGGTGCCGTGGCGCGGTCGGTGGGACACCGAGCTGGGCGGGGTGCTGCTCACCCACGCGATCCACGCCCTGGACATGACCGTGCACGTGCTCGGCCCGCCGAAGTCGGTGTGGGCCCGCGTCGAGACGCTGGTGAACGACATCGAGACCGAGGACAGCGCCGCGGTCACGCTGCACTGGGCCAACGGCACGCTGGCCACCCTCTCGGCCACGCTGGGCTCGGTGGCCGAGATCAGCCGGCACCGTTTCACCTTCGAGCACCTCTCGGCCGAGAGCGGCACGGCGCCGTACCACCACAGCTTCGAGCCGTGGACGTTCACGCCGAGCGAGTCGCACGCCGAGGAGCTCGAGGCGGCCATGGAGGCCTTCGACCCCGGCTCCGAGGACTACATCGGCCAGTTCGCCCGCTACGCCGAAGCTCGCGCCAGCGGCACCCCCCTCCCGGTGACCCTGGCCGACGCCCGCACCGCCCTCGAGCTCGTCACCGCCCTCTACGTGTCCGCCCACGACCACCGCGAGGTCACCCTCCCCCTCAACCCCAGCGAATGTGGTGTGTGGGAGCGACATTCCGGTCGGTTCCGCGCGTGAGGTTCGCAGGGTGACCTCCGTGGACTGGAACGACGACGGTGTGACCGTCGCCGGCCTGTGGACCTACGCCTGGGCCGCTCGGCGCCGGCCGTTCCTGCACCCGGTGCACACCCCGGCCGGCCACGTGCTCACCGTCGACGCTCCGGCCGACCACCCCTGGCACCACGGCCTGTGGTTCGCCATCAAGTACGTGGACGACGACAACTTCTGGGAGGAGATGGCGCCCTACGGCGTGGTGCGCCATGTCGCCCGGCCCACGGTCACCGAGCGCACCGACGGCTCGGTGACGCTCACCGGCGAGCTGCACTGGACCCGTCCAGACCGCGAGACCGTGGCCATCGTGGAGCAGCGTCGCCTCACCCACGTGCCGATCTCCGACGACGCCTATGCCATCGACCTCGACACCACGCTCGTCCCGACGGCCAACGTCCGGCTGGACCGCACCGAGTTCACGACGTGGGGTGGGTACGGGGGCCTCACGTTCCGAGGAAGGCCCGACCTCACCGACACCCGCCTCCTGCTGGCAAACGGCTCGGTGCACGACCGCCTCACCGGCACCCCGTCGGCCTGGCTCGACCTCTCCGGCACCGTCGATCCCGACGGAGCGCGCGCCGAGGCCGGCATCACCCTGTTCGATCACCCCGGCAACCGCCGCACTCCCGTGCCCTGGTACGCCAGCACCCGGAACGAGACCTACGGCGACGAGGGCTGGTCGAACTTCGTCAACGCCGCCTTCTTGTGGGACGGCCCGCTGCACCTCGCCGAGGGCGAGGAGTTGCGCGTCCGCCACCGCGCCCTCGTCCACGACGGCGCCTGGTCCGTCGAGCAGTTCGAGCAGGTGCGAGTCGGCATGACCGATGGCTGACCTAGCCCCGAGTCGCCGGGCCGGTCACGCCGGCGGCTGGGGCACCGGCGGCACCACTACGACCTGACCCGGGAAGATCAGGTCGGGGTCGACGAGGTCGGGGTTGACGGTGATGACCTGACGCCAGAACGGGTCGACCTCCGCGTCGGTGGGTGCCCGGCCGAGCGCGGCGCCCACGGCCTCCTCGGCGATCCCCCAGAGGTGGTCGCCGGGGCGGACCCGGTGCAGGGTCGGGGCTGGCGCAGCACCGGGCACCAGCGGTGGTGGAACGGCACGGATCGTGGCGGTGGTGGCGGGTGCGGGGTCGGCCGTTGCGGTGCCCGGTGGGAGGGCCACCCGCTCGATGAGGACCGGGCCCGTGCCGGTGGACGTGGGCTGGGGAGTGGCATGGGTTGCCGCCGGTGTCGGTGCCGCCCCCGCACTGGGCAGCGCGCCGCCGACGACGGCGGAGGCGGAGATCGCCAGCCCGGCCAGGCGTCCGGCCGTGGTCCGGAACATCGGGAGCGTCATGGCATCGGCGATGGCGACCAGTCGGGGAGCGCGCACCGCGCGCCCGATCACGACCAGCACCGTGGTGAGGAGCAGGTGGTAGCCGACCGCGAGCGCGGCGAGGCGGACCGCGACCATGGCGAGGACGGCCGGATCCAGATCCGTGGCCCACCTCGTGAGCGCCGCGATCGATCCCAGGGGTGGCCCGGCGAGCGTCCCCCGGCCCAGGTGGTGGAGCATCGCCATGGCCGCGGCGAACCCCACGAGGGAGGCGATCGCCGTCCTCGTGCGCACGGGTTGCTCGCCCGTCACCGGCCGGTCTCGGTGTCGAGGGGCACCAAGGTGCCGTCGTCGAGTCGCACCTCGGGCGGGTGGCACCCGGCCCCGGGAGGCGTGCCCTCCAGGTGGTGGGCGCCAGCCATCTGAGCCCGTGCCGAGATGCTGACCGCGCCGGTCACCGGCCACCCGTCGAAGAGGAACACCTCGCCGGTCGATGGTCGAACCAGCCCGGCGCTGGCGGCTCCGTCGCAGTCCCAGTCGGCCACGGACACCCGGTCCCCGGCGCGGCCCACCTGGTAGGTCCTCCCGCCGAAGTCCACCGTCGTCGCGTGCACCGAGTAGGTCGGGATGGTTCCGGTCGTCGACGGCGTCACCGAGGCGGCGGGAGCGGTCGGATCGACGGTCACCACCGTGGCTAGGCCCGGGGATCGTGGGCCTGCCGCAGTGGATGCATCGGGCGTGCCCGACGATGACTGGCGCAGGGCGAGGGCGAACCCGGCGGCGGCGAGCAGCGCGAGCCCCACCACCGCCCGGAGCAGGAGCGGGCTGCCGGATGCCGGGCGGGTGGCGACACGGTCTGGCTCGGGCCGAATCGCGGGATCGCGTGCACGCCCACCCCCGGCTGCGGTGCGGTCGAGCGACACGGAGGACAGGGTCGGCTCGGCGCTGCTGGACGGGGAGGAGCTCGCACCGCCGACCATGAGACGAGCCCCGGCGACCCTCGCCGGCGGTGTTCGCGGCGGCACCGCCGGGTGCGGCTGGTCGTGAGCGTCGGCGGGGTCCGGCGCGACCCTGGGCGACGGTGGCGGCGACGGTGACGGGCTGTTCGACGGCTCGGGCGCGGCGGTGGGCTCGTGTCGCTCTACGGGGACGTTCGGAACGATGTCGGCCATCGACCGGGCTAGGGCCCGAGCGGTGGGTCGGCGTGCGGGATCGGGATCCGTGGCCCGTTCGACGATGGCCTCGAGGGCTCGATCCCGGCTGCTCGCTCGTGGCCAGGCGCGCCAGCGGTGCTCCGGCACGACGTCCTGGTCGGCGCCCATGCCGACGGCACGACGGAGGAGCAGCCCGAGGTCGGCCACATCGTCGGCCGGCCCGGGCTCCGGGCGACCGGGATCGGGCCCACGAAGGCCGCAGAGCCGGGGCTGTAGCTCCGGTCCGAGCACGACGTGCGACTCCTCGATGCGTCCATGGACGATGCCCCGGTCGTGGAGGTCGGCCACGGTGGTGGCCACCGCGGTCAGGACCCGAGCCGCCGATCCGCGTGTGAGGCGCGCCAAGGCCAGCGTCTCGGCCCCCGCCCATTCGAGGTCGAGGTGGTCCTCGGCTGCGTCGACGAGGGCGACCACCCCCGGGTGCCGTGCCCGTTCCAAGCGGTCGGCCTCCCTGGCCAGGCCGACCACGCCCGCCGGCGACAGCGCCCACTTTCGCAGCAGCGGTCGCTCGTCGCCCGGCACGATCTCGGTTCGCTGGTCCGACTCCATGCTCAGAACGTTACGAAACATCATGAAAGAGGACAAGGGGTCATCTTCGCCGCAGGTCCGCTTGGGCGGTGGCGGTGAGGTGCTCGCGGCGCGGTCCACCCGGTACCGCAGGGCTGAGCAGGTAGCGCACGTCGCGCCCGAGGCGCACCAGCACCGACTCGCCACGGATCTCCCAGACCACCTCGATGTCGTCGCCTTCAGCCGCGACCACGAGGGACACGGCCCGGCCAACCCGGTCGGGGTCGAGCACCACCTTGCCGTCGCCACGGAGCGCGTCGGGATCGACGCCGGCGGCAACGGCGTCGTTGGCCGCAGCCTGTGCCACCGAGACGAGGGTTCGCTGCTCCCCGAACATGAGCGCCCGATCGAGCGCCAGGGAAGAGAGGATGAGCAGGATCAGGATGCCAGCGGGCACCAGCATCATCACGCTGCCCCGCTGAGCCCGGTCTGGTCGGCCCGGGTCAGAAGCCACAGCGGTTCTCGCGCCCGAAGCCGGCGGCGAACGGGTCGATGATCTCGCGGTGACGGCCCACCACGGTGATGTCATGGCCCAGCCCGTGGATGATCGGGATCCGAACCGCTCGAACCTCGTAGGAGACCTCGAACTCCACCGGCGCGCATCGCACGTACTCGGTGGCCGTGTGTCGCACTCGAAGGCCGTCTGCATCGTGGCCGGACGCCTCGAATGCGGCCTGCGCCGCGGCCGTGCTGGCGCGCTGTGCCCGGCCGGCGTCACCGGCCTCGACGTACGCGCGGGTCGCCTCGCGGGCCGCCGCCTCGACCGAGAGCTTCGCGTCGAGGACCGCCCACGCGTTGACCACGAGCACCGTCCCCAGCACGAACACGAGGACGGCGAAGGGCAGGACCTCGATGCCGCCGGCGAACCCGCGCTCCCCGGCCGCCGCCGACCTCGGGAGGGTCACTGCACCTCCTCGATCCGCACCGTGTACTCCCGGTCGATCGAGAGGCTCGGGGGCCGGTTCAGGCCCGGCACGCTCACCAGAGGCGGGCGCACCTGCACCCGTAGAGAGACCGTGGCGGCGTCGAATCGCCAGGTGAGGTAGGCGGCCTCGCCCATCGGGCCGAGGAGGTCACGCAACCGTTGCTCGGCGCGCTGGCGGACCCGGGCGACGGCGGCGGGATCTCCGTGATCGACATCTCGCGAGGCAACCTGGCGCGCGGCGTCGAACCCGGCGGCGTTCACCACCGACCGGGCGTAGAGCGACACCAGCACCTGTGAGCTGAGGAGGAGGAAGGCCAGGAAGACCAGCACGCCGGCGACGCTTCCGATCACGCCGGTGCCGCCCTCCTCACGGAGGCGAGGTCCCACCGTCAGCCGCCGATCTGGTCGATCTGGTTGGTGGTCTTGTCGGCGGTGTCCTGGAACATGCCCTGGAACGCCTTGTACATGGCCACCCCGAGGAAGGCCATCACGAGCACGGCGATCGCCGCCGAGATCACGCCCTCGCCCCGCTGGTCGGGGTCCAGCCGGTTCTTGACCGCGACGGCGAGGACCCGGACCGCGACGTAGGTCGACAAGATGAGATCGGACATGGTGGCTCCTGGTGTTGTGGTGTGTGTGGTGTGTGGTGGGTCCGACGCCGGGGAGGTCCGGGTCCGACGATGGCGACAGGCGGTCACTGGTCGGTGAAGACCTGCATGGCCTGGAGGAAGGGCACGGCGAGGAGGAGGGTGCCGGGCAGGAGCGTGGCCAGGGTGACCGGGACCCAGACCTGCTGGGCGCGTCGGTCGAGTTGGGCGAGGAGCTCACGGTGCGCTTCTCGGCGGATGGAGCGCGATTCCTCGGCGATGAGGCGGCCGAGGTCGCCGGTCTCGCGGTTCAAGGTGAGGACGCCGACGAGCCGGGTCACCGCGGCCACCTGGGCCAGGTCGGCCCACTCTCGCAGGGCCTCGGACTCCGACAGGCCTTGGCGTACCCGCCGACCTACCCGGCCGAGGTCGGCGGCGCAGGCGCCGTTCCCGCGCGAGCTGATCCGGTCGAGGGCTCCACCGAGGGAGTAGCCGGCCGACAGCAGCATGCCGATCTGCTCGCTGACGATCGGAAGCTCGAGGAACAGTCGTCGCTGCCACTGCTGCGACCTCTTGGCGACCTGTTGCTCCACCATCAAGAACCCGAGCAGCGGGGCACCGAGGACCAGCAGCACGCCGACCCCGGCGGGCACGCCGGCCAGGGTGGCGACCGTCGTTCCCGCCACGAGGCCCGCCGCGGCCCAGCCGAGCTGACGAACCCGGATCGCGGTCGGATCGTGGGCGCCGTGGAAGCGCTCCAGTCGGGTCGCCAGCGGCTCGTGCACGCCGAACGCCCGGCTGACGTGCTCGCCGATCGATGCGGCCAGCGGGCCGATCACCTCGCGGAACGAGCTCGCCGAGAACACGCCGACCTGCTCGTCCCGGGTCCAGCCCCCGGCGACATAGGGGCGGAGGCGGTCGACGAGGCGACGCCGGGCGAACCAGCGGGCCTCGGAGAGCAGCAGCGTGAGGCCCGTCCAGGCGAGCGGGAACACCGCGAGGATCCAGCGCGTCATGTCGCGAACACCCGTTCTTCGTCGGGGATCGCCATGATCCGACCCGCCCAGATCCAGCAGACGGCGACCAGCGCGATGCCCGCACCCACGGCGATCTGGCCGGCACCGGTCTGGTAGGCAGCCCGGCCCTCTCCCAACGACATCCCCGCCGCCGCCATCCCGATGGGGACGAGCAGCACGAACCGGCGGGCGAAGCGAACCCCGGCCTGCCGAGCGCGGGCGTCCCGCCTCCCCTGGACGTCGGCGATCCGGTCGTCGGCCAGTGCCTCGAGGCGGGCGTCGAGGTCGACCCCACCGATCTGGTGGGCGATGAGGAGGGTCTCGGTGGCTGCGTCCGCGGTCGGGTCGGCCAGCCGGGCCTTCAGGACCGAGATCGCGCGCTCGAAGTCGGTGGTGAGGAGCCACTCGCGGTGGGCGGCCGCGAACGCGCCACGCAGCTCCTCGGGTGCGCGCCCACCGGCTTCGAACAGCGCCTGTGGTACCGATCGCCCACCGGAGCCGGTGAGGATGCGGATCTCCTCGATGACGGCGGGCCACGCCTCCTGTGCCCGCTCGCGTCGGTGGCGCCGACGTCCGCGGTAGACGGCCAGCGGCCACGTCGATCCGACCCCGAAGCCGAGGACGATCGGCACGGTGCCGCCGAAGGTGGCCGCGACCACCAGGCCTCCGGCGATGCCGAGGGTCGCGGTCACCGCCGTGAACTGGACGAGGTCGACCTCCTCGAGCCCGGCCTGGACCAACCAGATCTGCGCCCGACGTCGGAGGCCCTCGTTCACCGGACCTTCCCGGCGAGGGCCCACGCCCTGCCACCCGAGCACGAGCGCGGTCCACATCAGGTGCACGCCCGCACCGGCGGACGCGGCCACGAGGAGGGGGATCATGCCGGCTGGCCTCCGGCCTCTGGGCCGTCGAAGAGCGAGGGCACATCCTGATCGGCGGCTCGCAGCAGTCGGCCGAGGCGCACCGGCACCTGTCCGGTCCACGCGAGCGGCGCCTCGAGGTGGTCACGCGTGAACAGCGGGGTGACCGTGAACTGGGTGGCGTCGGCCCCGCCGGCGAGGTCTTCCACTGCGAGGACCTCGGTCACCACGGGCCCGCCCGGCCGGCGGGCGCAGTGGACCACCACGTCGATCGCCTCGGACACGAGGGTGTTCAGCGCGGTCATCGGCAGGTCGTTGTCGGCGAGTTGGCAGACGAACCGGAGGCGGGTGAGCGCCTGTCGGGCGGATCCCGCGTGGATGGTGGTGAACCCCTTGACCCCCGACGAGAGGGTGAGGAGCAGCGGGAGCGCCTCCCGATCTCGTACTTCGCCCACGATGGCGATGTCGGGAGCCATGCGCAGGAACCCGGCGACGAGCCGCCGGAGGTCGACCGCGGGCCGATCGGCGCGCGCCGGGCGGGTCTGCATGCTGGCTACGTTGGCCACTACGAACGTCTGGTAACGTGTATGCATGGCACTTTCGGCAGCGATCTACGCCCGTATCTCGAAGGACGACGGCACGGCCCTGGGGGTGAAGCGGCAGGAGTCCGACTGCCGCGACCTGGCGGCACGGCGCGGATGGGAGGTGGGCGAGGTCATCATCGACAACGACGTGAGCGCGTACAGCGGCAAGCTCCGCAAGGGCTACCAACGACTGGTCGACGGCATCGACAACGGCACGTTCGACGCCCTGGTGGTCTGGCACCCGGACCGTCTCCACCGCTCACCGAAGGAGCTGGAGACGTTCATCGACCTGGTGGAGCAGACCGGCGTGGCGGTGGCCACCTGCACGGCGGGGGACTACAACCTCGCCACCCCCGAAGGACGGCTCACGGCCCGTATCGTCGGGTCCGTGGCCCGCAAGGAATCCGAGGACAAGTCCCGGCGCCTGCGCCGCAAGCACCAGGAGCTGGCCGAGGACGGCAAGGTGTCGGGCGGCGGGCGGCGCCCGTTCGGGTTCGAGTCCGACAAGGTGACCATCCGGGAGTCCGAGGCCGCCGAGATCCGTGCCGCCGTCGCCCGGGTGCTGGCGGGGGAGTCGCTGCGCTCGATCACGTTGGACTGGCAGCGGCGGGAGGTGGCCACCGTGACCGGCGCTCCGTGGTCCCCGACGACCGTGCGGCGCCTGCTGACCTCGCCTCGCATCGCCGGGCTACGTGGCCACGAAGGCAAGGTGGTCGGGCCCGCGGTCTGGCCGGCGATCGTGGACCCCGACGACGCCGCCAAGGTGCGGTCGGTGCTGACCTCGAAGCCAAGCGTGCGGTCGTCGCGCACCTACCTGTTGACCGGGTTCGTCTACTGCGGTCGGTGCGGCATCGCGATGACCTCGGCCCCGGTCAAGCGGAAGGGCCACCGATACCCCAGGTACGCCTGCCCGCTGGACCGTGGCGGCTGCGGGCGGTGCGGCATCGCCGGTGGACCGCTCGACGCCCAGGTGGTGGCCGACGTGCTCGAGGTGCTCGACACCCAGGCCCTCGCCTCTGCGGTGGACGCACAGCCGGCGCACGGCGACACAACCCAGCAGAACGAGGTGGAGCAGATCGAAGCCCGCATGGCAGAGCTCGCGGAGATGTTCGCCGCTGGGGAGATCGGCCGGCGGGAGTGGTCGACCGCCCGAGACGCCCTGGATCGCCGCATGGCCGACGCAACGGCAGCGGCGGCCACCTCCGTGCGAGCGGACGCCGCCTCGTCTCTCGTGGCCAAGGCGACCGACCTGCGGGCAGCGTGGGAAGGATGGTCACTCGACCAGCGGCGCGCCGTCATCGCGGCCACGCTGAACAAGGTGGTGATCGCCCCCACCGAGCGGGCGAACAACAAGTTCGACCCGTCCCGCATCCGCATCGAGTGGAAGGTCTGATCCGGTGGCCGACTGGTCCGAGCAACAGGACGCCGAGGTGGTCAAGGTGGAACTGGTACTCGCCGCTGACTTCCCTGGTCTGCTCGAGGTGGCCCATGATGACCAAGCGCCGAACCTTCGCCTCTTGTGCAAGCGGGGCCATGTCGTGGGCCGAGTTCGGATGGTCGTGGATTACAACTGGCACCCGTACCTAGTGCTGGGTGCGCACTCCGAACCAGGTCTCAGCTCGGCCACCCCGGGCGACGTGGGCGAGCTCATCAAGGGTGATCCGCTCCCCCTGCGGGTGCGGGCGAAGTGCCCCGTCTGTTCCTACGACGGCAGGTTCACCGGGGCTGAGTTGCTGCGCCGCTACGCGCTCGCCTGGAAGCTCGAGTGGCGGGACATCCCCCTGAACGTCTGAACGGCATGCAATACTGGTGAGTACGCCGTCCCCCGGCTACTGGCGCATCCCACCGGGGGGAGAGTTACCAAGGGCTCAGCGGCCCTTCTCCGCAGGAGAAGCGCGCCCAGATGCCCAGGATCTCCCCGGCCGAGCGAAAGCTCCGAGCCACCAAGGCTGCCCACGTCTCGTGGCAGCAGACTGACGACACCTCCGCCCGCACCGCCCCCGGCACCGCGGCGTTCCTCGCCAAGTTCGAGGACCAGGTGGACCCCGAACGCATCCTCCCCGACGAGGAACGCGCCCGGCGAGCACACCACGCCATGCAGGCGCACATGGCAGACCTGGCCCTCAAGTCGGCCAAGGCCCGCCGCCTCGCCGCCGAGGCCCGCCGCCTCGAAGCAGAGGTGCGCACCCAGCGGGAGGTGGCGTGATGGTCACCGCGACACCCCGCCAGAACCTGGCCGCCGAGCGGCACGAGCAAGGGCTCCCACCGAAGATCACCGATGCCGGCACGCTCGCCAAGATGGCGGTGCTCGTGGTCACCACGAACAAGGCGAAGGCCGCTTGACGCGGCACGACCGGCCCGAAGGCCGGCCGGCAGGCGTGGGGACGCAAGGCCAGGATACAACCCACCGCCACGGCACCCGTGGCGCCATCGCATGGGCCGAGGTGCTCGAGCTGGGCCGGCGGATCGTGGGCGAGGCCGAGGTCGGCATGACCTTGCGACAGCTCCACTACCGCCTCGTGTCGACACCGGACCTCGGCTACCCGAACACCCAGGCCGCCTACAAGGGGCTCTCGTCGCGCACCGCCAAGGCCCGGCGCGAGGGCACGTTCCCCGCGCTGATCGACCGCACCCGCCGCGTGGAGCGCCCCGCCTCGTGGGAAGGCCCTGGCGTCGCTCTCGGCGCTCTCTGCCGCCAGTACCGCCGAGATCGCACCGCCGGCCAAGAGGTCGCCCTGTACCTCGGCGTGGAGAAGGCCGGCATCCTGACCCAGCTCGCCGCCTGGTTCTCCGAGCTCGGCGTCGGGATCTTCGCCACCGGCGGGTACACGTCGCAGACCTTCGCCGACGAGCTGCGCGCCGAGGTGGAGGCCGATGGTCGCCCCGCGGTGCTGATCTACGCCGGCGACTTCGATCCTTCCGGCGAGGACATATCCCGCGACTTCGTGGAGCGCGCCGGCTGCTGGTCCCACGTCGACCGGGTGGCGCTCACCGCTGAACAGGTGGACGAGTACGACCTCCCACCGGAACCGGGCAAGGCCGGCGACTCCCGAGCCGCCGCCTTCGTGGCCCGCCACGGACGGCTGGTGCAGGTGGAGGTGGACGCCCTGCCGGTCGACGTGCTCCGCCAGCTCTACGCCGATGGCATCGCCCGGTGGTGGGACGACGACGCGCACCGCCAGGTGCTCGAGCTGGAACGTGCGGACAGGTCCACGCTCGCCGCCCTTGCTGGGGAGGTCGCTGCGTGACGAACCTCACCGATCATCGGGACCTCGAGATGGCGGTGGTGAACGCCGCTCTGTGGGGGCCAGACACTTTCGCTCACGTTGACGAGCTTGCCGCCGCTGAGTTTCTCGATCCGTGGTGCCGGGACGTGGTGGCCGTGCTGCTCGACCTGTTCAGCATCTTCGAACCGGGGAGCATCTTCGCCAGGGTGGCTCCGGTGGCGGTGGCCGAGCGGATGAAGGCCCTCGGATGGCGGCCGCTCACCTCGCCGAGCATCTTCCTGGCTGAAGTGACCGGCGCCGGCTACTCGATCACCGCGCTGCCGCAGTACCTGGACCAGCTCCGCGACTTGGCCCAGCGGCGTCGGCTGTTGGCCCGCCTCGTGGCGCTGGCCGACACGCTGGAACGTCCCGGTGGTGCGGCCCGGGTGGCCGAGGTGCTGGGGGTGGCGCTGTGAACCAGACCACCCCGAACCAGGAGCTGGGCTACTACGACGGACCACCGGACGACGAACCGCCGCCCGAGCTCCACATCGTCTCCGCTCCCGAAGATGACCACCGTGACGGTGGTGACGATCGAGTCCCCACCGTTTCTGACACCGACGAGGACAAGGCGCCGAAGAAGTCGGCCGCGACGCGCCTGGTGGAGCTGGCCCACGGCATCTACGAGTTGCACGTCGACGCCGATGGCACGCCGTACGCGGTGGAGATCGACGGCCCGAACCTCGCCCTGCCATTCCGTGGTGGCCGCCTGGGTCTGCGTGCCCGGCTCTCTGCCGCCTACCTGGCCAACGAAGGGCGGGTGGCGCCGGCTGCGGCGTTGGCCGATGCGCTCACCGCGCTGGAAGGTGAAGCGGCGTTGGCCGCCCCGGTGGCGTGTGGGCTCCGAGTTGCAGGCCACGGTGAACGCGTAGTGATCGACCTGGGGGACCCCGAGGGCCGAGCGGTGGAGCTGTACCCCGGCGGGTGGCGGGTGGTGAAGGGGTCGCCGGTCACGTTCCGGCGCACCGCCCTGACCGGCGCTCTGCCGGTCCCGATGGACGGTGGCGACCTGCACGAGCTGCGGGAGCTGGTGAACGTCACCGACGCCTCGTGGGCGCACCTCGTTGGGTGGCTGGTCGCCGCCTACTTCCCGACGTTGCCTCACCCGGTCCTGTCGCTGCACGGCGAGATGGGCACCGGCAAGACCACGGCGGCGGCCACCATCGTCTCGTTGGTCGACCCGTCGCCGGCCCCGTTGCGGACCGCTCCCCGCGATGTCGACTCGTGGGCGATCGCTGCGGCCGGGTCCTGGGTGGTCGGCCTCGACAACATCTCCGGCATCGCTCCGTGGCTCTCCGATGCGCTCTGTCGGGCGGTCACCGGCGATGGCATGGTGCGCCGCCAGCTCTACACCGACGGCGACTTGGTGGTGCTCAGGTTCCGGCGCTGCGTGATCCTCACCGCCATCGATGCCGGCGCGATGCGCGGCGACCTCGCGGACCGCCTCGTCCGAGTCGGGCTGGAACGCATCGCACCATCGGATCGGCGCACCGACGCCGAGGTGGCCGAACGCCTGGCCGATGCCGCCCCACGGATCTTCGGAGCGTTGCTGGACATCGTGGCCCAGGTGCTCGAGGTGCTGCCCGCCGTGGAGCTGGCCACCATGCCGCGGATGGCGGACTACGCCCGGGTGCTCGCCGCCGTCGACCAGGTGACCGGGCTCGACTGCCTCCCGCGGTACTTGGCGCTGGGCACCGAGCTGATGGCCGACGTGGTGGACGACGACCCGGTGGCGGTCGCGGTCCGCGACCTCACCGAACGACGCGGTGGGCGATGGTCAGGCACGGCCGGCGACCTGTTCGCCGCCATCTCGCCCGAGCGCCCACCGAAGGGCTGGCCGGCCAATCCGAGGTCGCTGGCGCAAGCGGTGAAGTCGGCGTCAACGGCCCTTCGTTCTGTTGGCATCGAGATCACCACGGAGCGCACCAGCAAGGCCCGCATCATCACCTGTGAGATGCCCCGTATCGCATCGTCATCATCGTCACCCGGTCATCCCAACGGCCCTGACCAGCACGAACGACCCGGTTCCGGTGGTGACGATGCCGGCCTCCCTGATGACGGTGGTGACGATGCACCGTCATTGGGTGACGATGCAGACCGGGCCATCGTCACCGACGTTTCCGCAGGCCATGACCCATTTCTGGGTGCCAGTGACGATGATGACGATACCGACCGGGCCATCTCTGCCGTGTTCGACGAGGACGCCTGGGCCGACGACTACGGCTCCCTGTTCGACTCCGAGGCCCACCAGTGATCGGCCTCCCCATCGCACCCCTGGCACCGACCCCGGCCGCCGTCGTTCTGGCCCTGGTCGCCCTCGCGGCGCCCGGTCTCACCGAGTTCCTATCCACGTTCTGCCCGGGCTGGTCACCGCGACCTCCTGTGGTTGGGGCACCTGCGCCGCTGCCGTGTCGGCACGGCGTCAACGGACGCGCAACGGGCGCGCCGAAGGTGCCATCCGGCCCGGGCACACCCTCCCCCCATCCCCCCATCCGAGAGGACCACCACATGACCACCACCACATCGAACCCCGACCTGCGCCGGGCCGTTGCGAAGCTCCGCAACCTCACCGACGACGAGGCCGCCGAGCTGACCGGGACCACCCTGGCCGAGCTCGAGACGAGCGCCCGACGCCTGCTCGATCGCCGCCATTGGGTCGCCCAACAGCGCGAGCTGTACCCGCACCGCCCCGAAGTGGAGATCGTCGGCCAGTACGACGGCGGCGGGATCGTGCTCGACCCGGGCGACACCCGGGCGACGGTGGCCGAAGCGGTCGCCAACTACCGAAGCCACGACCGGGCGGTGGCCATCGCCCGCACCGAGGACGAGTTCACCCGCCGGGCCCGCGTCGCCGCCCGCCTGGCCGGCACCACCACCGACAACAACGAGGACAACTGACCATGACGAACATCGACACATCTGCCATGCGCCGCCACGGCGCGCTCACCCACGCCGAACGCCTCGCCGGGCTGGGGGTGGAGCTCCCGGCCGACACCAGCGACGCGCTGGACCGTCACGCCCGCCTGGTCGCCCGCAAGGCGGCCATCCCGAAGAACCTGCGCCAGACGGTGGCGGCCACCCTCGCCGCCGATCCCGGCTCCGACGTGTCCACAGACCTCGCCCACCTGGCGGCCATCGACCTCGAGCGCCGGGCGGTCGCTGACGCCTCGCAGGCGGTGCTGGCCGAGCTGAAAGCCAGCCTCACCCACCACGCCGACGACCTCGTGGCCGACCTCCGCACCGCTGTGTTCGACCCGGCGGTGGCCATCCTCACCACGGCTGCCAGCGTCCACGGCACGACGATGCAGGAGCTGGTCATCGCCAAGCGGAACGACGAGGCCCAGGCGGTCGCCCAGGTCCCGGTGGCGGTCGCCCAGGTCCGCGCCGCCGTGGCCGTCCGCAACGCCCTGTTCGCCGGCGCCGGCCTCACCAACAGCCGGTTCCAGCTCTGGGCGAACCCCGACGTGTTCCGAGGCGTGGACCTCGACCCCGACGACCTGGTGGCCCGCCTCGTCGCCGGCGGCCAGCTCTGGCTGGGCACGTACTCCGAGATCGACCAGGCCGAGCGCGCCGAGATCGCCGCCCGCAAGGGCAAGGCGCAGGCGTTGCTCGGCCACCCCAACCGACCGACCCCGAAGGCCAGCACGGCGTCGGCCGCCTGACCTCAACCCCTCCACCCCCAACAGAAGGAACACCGCCATGAACGTCACCACCCCCTACAGCCAGACCCGGCTGGACCTCACCCGGGAGATCGTCCCCGACCGGAGTGGCAGCACGCTGCGCGCCTACCTCTCCGACCTCGACGCCCTGGACCTCACCCGGGAGATCGTCCCCGGCGTCGCCGCCCTGGCCGAACGTGCCGCCGGCCTCCGAGCCAACCAGCGGCGCGCACCCGGCGCCGCCCGGGCAGCATCCGACGAGATCGCGGCCCGGCTCGCACGCGGTGACATCGACGCCGACCAGGCGGCCACCGAGATCGCCGCCCACGTCGCCCTCGTCGCCGCCGACTCGGCGGTGGTCGACATGATGAAGAAGGCCACCGCCAAGGCTGAAGCCACCGCCGTCGACCTGCTGCGCCGGGCCGGCGAGGCGGCGTTCATCGACGCCATGCGCCCCGTCATCGGCGACGCCCTCGCCGCTGCCACCTCGGTCGCCAAGAAGCTCGACGGCATCGACAACGCCGACCAGGCGGCCGACGCCGGCCCGACCGCCGCCAGCGCCTGGGCCTCCCTCGTCGGTGCCCACCACCGCTGGCTCGCCGCCCACCACCTGCTCGACCGGCTCCGCTCGAACGCCATCCTCCCGGCCTCCGACACCACCGGGCGGCGTGGCCACCTGGTCGCCCACGAACACCGCTGGGCGCGACCAGACCTCGGCCCGAACGCTCGACGGCACCCCGAACCGCGGGAGCTCATCGACTACCCCGACGCCGGCCCCGGGATCTACACGTCCGCCGAAGCTCAGGCCCACGTCGCCGCCATCATCGCCGCCGAACCGATCGACCACCCGGGTCTGCAAGGTCGCCCCACCTACTTCGGCCACACCAGCAACAGCTCGCGCATCGCCAGCGAGGTCGCCGCCATCGTCGGTGGCCACCTCCCCCCGGCCGCATGACTACCACGAAGGCGTGGAAACGCACGGCAGGGGGTGGGGGTGGGGCATGCCCCCCAAGCGAGCGCGCCAGCCGGCCGGTACGCCATAGCGCGTCCGACTCCGTGTGCTGCCCAGAATCTCGTTTCAGGAGGCACCCGTGACCCCCAGCAAGCCCCCGAAGGCACCCACCACGCTCGCCGCAGCGGGCCGGGCCCTGTGGAACGAGGTGGCCGGCGAGTACGACCTCGACCACCACGAGCGCCCGATCCTCGTGGAAGCGTGCCGGCTGGCCGACCGTGCCGCCGAGCTCGAGGCCGCCATCGCCGCCGATGGGCTCACCGTCGCCGGCTCAACCGGGCAGCCCCGGCTCAACCCTGCCGTTGCGGAAGTACGTCAGACACGAGTCGCGCTCACCCGATGCCTGGGCGCGATCGCGTTTCCGGGTGAAGATGGCGTGGCACGCAAGGCCGCCGGCCGGCATGGACAACGGGCAGCGGTGGCCCGGTGGAAGTCGGCCGATGGCGCGTAGGCGGGCACCGGCGAAGGGCCGGGCCACCATCGTCTGGGCAGCGTGGGAGGCCGCCCAGCTCGACGGATGGCGCCGCCGACTGGACCCCGGCTACGTCGGCCCGTCGCCGGCCACCGTCGTCGCCCTGGCCGAGCTCAACGACGACGAGCGCACCTTCGTGCTGGCCCTGGCCGACGGCACCCACCGCGGCCCCGGCTGCATCCACGAGATCATCACCGCCAAGTTCGGCCACGCCGCTGCGCCCGAGCTGCCCGACGTGGTGCCGCTGGCCGTGGTGGACTGAGTGCACCGCCCTGGGCATGCATAGGGTTGTGTGGACGTTGGCCACCGGAACGTCGGCCTCGAAGACCTCCTCGGCCACCACGACGCGCAGCGTCGGGTCCAGGTCGGCGCAGCAGCACGACAACAGCGTGGTCTTGCCGGAACCCGGGGCGCCGGCGAACACGATGGATGCTCGGGATCGCACGCAGGTACGGAGGAACCGCGCCGTGTGCTGGTCGAGCATGTCGCGCGCCACGAGCTGGTTCAGGTCGTGAAAGGCCACGTTGGAGAACTTGCGGATGTTCACCATCACGTGGCCGCCCCGGCCGATGTCACCGTGCACGATGTGCATCCGGGACCCGTCGTCGAGCTGGGCGTCCTGCAGTCCCTCCGACGGATCGAGCTTGCGGTGCGCCCCGGTGGAATCGCTCAGGATCTTGGTCAGCGTCCGCGACACGTGGTCGTCGTCGTGGAAGACCTCGTCGTGGTAGCCGTTCGGGCCCGTGTGGCGCTTGACGAAGATCTCCGATGGCGCGTTGACCATGATCTCCCACACGTCGTCGTCGGCCAGGAGCGGCGCGAGCGGTCCGTACCCCGTGAGGTTCCAGACGGCTCGGCGGGTGATGCGTTCCGGGTCGGGTAGGTCGAAGCGCCGGGCGCCGCGCTTGTGGTCGAGCGACCATTCGGCGACGGCCTGCTGCACCAGCGCTTCCATCTCCTGCGGCGTGGCGAGCGCATCGAGCTCGAGGCTCCGCGCTCGTGATTGCACCAGGAGCTCGATCTCCTGGAGTGGCGACAGGTCGTTGGGTTCGGTCACGGCGTCACCGGTCACCGGTCGCCGGGTGGCACCGAGCCGAGGGTGCCGGGTGACACACGCGCCGGCTCGGCGTCGTCGCGAGCGCGGGGCGGGTTGCGCTGGAGCAGCGCCTCGACGGCACGGCCGGCCGGGTCGGTCAGCGATGCCGGTAGCCGGGCCTGGTCGCGGTGGAGGAGGTCGAGGCTCCGTCGCTCGGCGACGAACACGGTCCCGGCGTAGCGGGGGGGTCGGTCGTCGGCCTCCACCAGCTCGGCGATGGTTCGCGCCAGCTCCGACCGGGCCCGAGCCGATCGGGGGGCGCGGTTGAGCACGACGACGGTCCGCGGGCCCGGGACCCCGAACTCCTCCAGGGTCTGGAGGGCGTCGGCCAGATCGCGCAGCCCCGTGAGCGTGGGGAGGGCGACCACGAGGACGACGTCGGCCTGGCTGAGCGCAGCTCTGGTCATCAGGTTGCGGTCCTCGATGTCGAACGAGCCGGTTTGGGCCTCCCCCTCCATGTCGTCGTCGACGTCGGCCACGACCAAGTCGAAGCCGCGACGGCTGGACTCGAGCGCCATCCCGAACGCCCTCGCTCGGATGGTGACCCAATCCCGAGGGCGACGCAGGCCCACAACGAGCGAGTAGCCGCGGTGGTCGATGGCGTAGGTGAACGGTCGGAGGTCGTGAGCGGAGAGCGACGTGTTCCGGCACGCCTCCACCAGCTCCTGGATCCCGGGTACGAGGTCTCCGGCATCGTGGAGCAGGGCTTGGTGCGCCCGTCGAGCGAGGTCGAGGAGCGCCACATCGCGGTGCGGGTCGCGATCGGCCAGGTGCTGGGCCACTGCCGCGGCGATGGTGGATCGACCCGACCCGGGACTGCCGGTCACGGCCACGAGCCGCCCGTGCGCCTGTGGGTCCGGCCGTGGGGTCTCGTCCCGGAACTCGTTGGCGAGCTCGGTCACCGGTGAGGCGTGCTGTTCCAGCGCGTGCTGGAGGACCTCGCGGGTGAGCGGCGGCACCAGGCACGCGGCGGCTCCCAGTGCGATCCAGTCGAGTCGGTCCGAGCTCGACTCCACCACGAGCGTCGGGATGGCGGCATCGCGGAGCCCGCCGATGAGGTCACGGTCGACGGCGGACAGCCGGCCGTCGACCAAGGCGGCCGAGAAGCGGCGGCCGCTCCCAGCCCGGGCCCGCAGGTCCTCGATCGACACGCACTTGACGAAGTCGAGGGGCAGGTGACCAGTGGTGGACCAGCGGGCCACCTCGGGGAACCAACTGGCACGGGCGTGTCCCAAGCCGAGCACCACGAACCGCTGCGCGTTCATCGCCCGGCTCCGGTGGACACGGTGGTGGTCGTGACGGCCCGTCCCGATCGACTCGACCGGGCCGGTGTGGAGGTGGTCGTGGTGGAACGGGGGACGGGGTCACCCCTGTCTGCGGGTGAGGCGTCGGGCGCGGGCGACTCGATCGTCGTGACGCCGGTGGCGCGCACCACGGTGAGATCTGCGGCTCGGAGCGCGCTGACGGCCCTATCGAGATCGGCTGCGGCGGAGACCGCGACGGTGATGGTCAGTCCCGTGGTCTCGCCAAGCCCTCCACCGGTGTTCGAGACGTGTCGCACGAGCGCCCCGCTGAGCACCTCGGTCGTGTCGTGCTCGTCCTCCGACGCCGATGTGGCGAACACGTCGATCCGATCACCGGGGCGCAGCACGCCGTCGACCGCCCACGGGGTCTCGACGGCGAAGCTGATCTCGCGCCCGGCGTGCGTGCCCGTGGACGGAACGATCACGTGGCCCTGGACGAGCCCGCCCTCGCCGATCGGCCCGAGGGCCACGCTGCCGGCCACGGCCGAGACGCGCGTGAACGCACCAGCGGCGACCGAAGGCGGGAGCGCCATCGGCGCGAGGCGGAGGTCGTCGGTCTCGATCCGCTGGCCCGGGTCGATCTGTCGGGTGGCGATCACGTACGACATCGGCGGTGTGCGTCCCGACTCGGCGCTGATCCACCAAGTGCCCAGCGCAGCGGAAGCCACGAGGAGCCCACCGACCACGGCCCGACTGTCGGGCAGACCGCGGCGAGGGCGGGGCAGACGGCGGACCTCGGGATCCACCCCGCCAGCGGCCCGGCCCCTGGCGCGTGGCGCGAACGGATCCTCTGCCGATGGGCGTCGAAGGCTGCGCCAGAGCATCGAATGACCGTAAACGGATATGGAGACACTGAAAAGTGCAGATACTCATGTGGAGCACCGTTGTCATCGACAGACCGGCGCGAACCCTCAGATGAGCCACGCTGCGCCCTGGGATCACAAGGGGATGGTGGATGGAACATGAAACGACACGGCGGGGCTATGGTGTCGCTTATGTCCACCCCAATCCACTGGCTCAGCACCGCGGATGCCGCCAAGTACCTCGGCATCACTCCGCGCACCCTCTACCGCTTCATCGACGAAGGTCAGATCGCCGGCTACCGCTTCGGTCGGGTCATCCGGCTCAAGCAGGACGATGTCGACGCCTTCATCGAGCAGAGCCGCATCGCCCCCGGCACCCTGGAGCACCTCTACCCCGAGGT
>CAZIVZ010000010.1:0-24064 GCA_964542495.1 uncultured Aquihabitans sp. | reverse complement strand
CCCAGATCCGGCACTACACCTACGGCGGCGACCTCGCCAAGGGCATCGTCACCGCCATGGAGCACCCGGCGGCGCGCAACGAGGACTTCAACCTCTCCACGGCGCGCTCCACCACCGTGCTGGAGCTGGCCGAGGTGATCTGGCGCAAGATCAACGGCCCCGACGTGCCCCTGCGCACCGTCTCGGACCCGGGCTACGAGCACGATGTCAACCGTCGCGTGCCCTCCACCGCCAAGGCCAAGGAGATCCTGGGCTTCGAAGCCACCACCAGCCTCGAGGACATGCTCGACGAGGTCATCCCCTGGATCACCCAGGCCCTGGCCGACGGCCGCATCTGAGCACCGGGTTCGTCGGCGGCACCACGCCCATGGGATCGGGCCTGACGAGCTCCTGCTCCTTCGGCTACCTCCGCTGAGCCACATCACCATCGCTGCTCGACGCGCCGGCCGCCCACAGGACTCCCACCAGCAACAGCGCCAAGCCGGCCGTTATCACGCCCAAGCTCGCCATCCGGTAGGGCTGGCCGAGCAGCGGCTGGTTGAGCTCGGGCCCGAACAGCTTGGGCCCGGGCCCGACCCGCAGGTGCCCGGCGGCGCGCACCCGCAGCAGCAGGAACCCGGCCATCACCACCACCGCAGCCGCGCCCGCGATGCGGTGGATGCTGGTGGTCACGAGCGCGGTGGCCGCGGCCAGGATCGGCAGCATCGGCAACAGGTAGCGCGGATGGCCGGCGCCGCCGGCGGCGGTGTGCTGGACGACCAGCGCGACCGGGACCGCCGCCAGGACGGTCACCGCCGCCCAGGAGGTGAGGCAGAGGCGCGAGCCTCCCGGGGGGTCGGTGCGCGACACCTCCGATGGCGAGCGCCGTCCGGACCGGGCCGCCAGCACGAGGGCCGCGACCACCAGCGCGACTGATCCCAGGGCGACTGCCCACTTGTCGGGGCCGGTGTCGTCCCACCAGGGGTCGCGGCCGTAGACGTCGGTGAGCAGGTAGTCGAGCGGCTGCACGAGCGACGCGCCGCTGAAGAGCTGGTGGAGGAAGCCCGGCCCTTCGGCGGCTCCGTGCTCCTCGAAGATCCCGGCCGAGCCGGTGGGGTCGCCGTAGCGGTGCACGTTGAGCGCGTAGAACCACCCGGTGAGCACCACCGAGGGCACCGCGACCCGTGCGAGGACCGGACCGGCCGTGCGCAGGCCGCGCCGGCGGACGTGCACCGCGAGCGCGAGCCCGGCCGCGGCCACGGCGTACGCCGCCGACATCGGTCGCACCGCGGCTGCCGTTGCGCACCACAGCCCGAGCGCGGTGGCGTGGGTCAGCTGACCCGTGCGGGCGTGGCGGGCGAGGGCCCATGTGGTGCCCGTGGTGGCCAGCAGGGCGAAGCCGTCGACGTTGGCCAGCGACGTCACCAGCGGGATCGACAGCGTCCCGGCGAGGAGGCCGACGGTGACCAGTCCACCAACTCGTCACCGCCGCAGAGCTCTCGCCCCAGCAGGTAGGCGGCGACCAGCGACGAGGCAGCCACGGCGAGGTGGACGAACCGGAAGCCGAACACGGCGCCATCCGAGAGCCCGGCCCAGCGCGCGGCGGTCATGAACGGGAGCGCGGCCAGGTAGGGGAACGCCGGATTGTTCGCCACGTGGATCTCCGGATCGGAGAACGGGAACGGCCGAGCCAAGGCGAGGCGCATGATCCGGCTCGCACCGTTGGCGGGCACCGGCGTGTCGATCGCCGGCAGCTCGCCGTTTCGAAGCGCCATGGAGTACCCAACGTGCGAGGACTCGTCCTGCTGGTACGGCGGGTTGATCGCGGCCAGGTAGAGGCCGCACCCGCACAGGACCAGCACGGCACCCACGAGACCGAGACGCACCGGACGCGAGCCGACAGGGAGCAAGCCGCTGCCCGAACCCCTGCCCGAACGCCAGGCCATGTCGAACGGTACCCGCCTCACGTCGGTCGAGACGTCGGCAGCGACAAGTAGGCTGCAACTCCTGTGGACCGGCCCGACGAGGTGGCGACTCCCCATCACGCCGGCCTGGATGCGGTGCGTGGCGTGGCCGCTGGCGCTGTGGTCGTCGTACACGTCTACCAGGTGTTCCTGCTGGCCGGCCACGTGCAGAGCTGGGCGCGCGCCGGCGATGCCGGCGTGATGGTCTTCTTCGTGCTCAGCGGCTACCTCATCTGCCGGTCGGTGCTCGCCAACCCGTCGTTCTCACGGCGGACGTACGCCATCTCACGCGCCACCCGGATCCTGCCCGCCTACTACGTGTCGCTGGCCGCGGGCCTGCTGCTGGTGGACGCCACCCCGCTGTTCACCCCCGGCGGGCGGCTCGACGTGGCCACCCACCTGGTCCTGCTCCACGGGCTCTTCCCGGGCATGCGGTACTCCATCAACGGCGTGTTGTGGACCCTCACCGTCGAGATGCTCTTCTACGCCCTGATCGCCCTGGTGGCTGGCCCGCTCCGCTCTGCTCGCGGCGGGTGGGCGGTCGCGGGTGCCATGATCCTCAGCGCCCTGGCCTGGCGCCACTTCGCCTGGTCTCCCGATTCGTCGACCACCCTCTACCGCATGCAGCAGCTGCCCGGCGTGGCCGACCTGTTCGCCACGGGCATGCTCCTCGCCCTGGCCGAGCGCACCAGCTGGTACGTCGACCTCGTGCGCCGCACGTGGGTGCGAGCCGCCGCCCTGGCGGGCACCGCCGTCTCCCTGCCGCTGGTGCTGTGGGTGTACCACGCCAACCACATGACGTACCTGCGCAACACGCGGCTGCTGCTGGTGTGGCCGCTCGCCCTGGGCATCGCCACCACCGGCCTCATCCTGTGCATCCGCACCTGGGGCCCGGCGTCGGACCGCTTCGCCCGGCGCACGGGATTGGCGTTCGTCGGGATGGTCAGCTTCGGCGTCTACCTGCTGCACCCCTTCGTCCTCCGGGCGTTCGCGATCCCGTGGTTCCAGCGCGATCCCGACCCACCCGTGGTCCTGGTCGTCCTCTTCGCCATGGCGGGTTCGTTGATCGTCGCCACCGGCCTGCACCACCTGGTCGAGCGACCGGGCATGGCATGGGGCCGACGCCTCACGGCCACCCCTGCGCTCGCCGACCGGACCACCGCGACACCGCCCCAGACCCAGGACGTCTCATGACCGATCCCGCACCGGAGTCCAACCCGCTCCTCGCCATCATCGCCAAGAAGATCGACGACATCGACCGGTTCTTCTGGGACGCGGCCGTGGCCCTGTCGGTGAACGCCATCTCGGGCGACTACGTGGAGTTCGGCTCCTGGGGCGCCAACACCTTGCACCTGGCCCACGAGCGGTTCCGGACCACAGGCACACCCCGGCACCTGTGGGCGTTCGACTCCTTCCAGGGTCTCCCCGAGGCCGCCGACCCGCGCGACCACCACCCGGGCTGGCGCTCGGGCGGTGCCGGCCAGGGCGGCGTGCAGGCGTTCGTGGACACCTGCGACGGGTTCGGCATCCCCCGTGACGCCTACACCGCGGTGGAGGGCTACTACGACCAGACCCTGCCGGCGCTCGGCACCGACGGCCGCCCCACCGACATCGCCCTCGCCTACCTCGACTGCAACATGTACTCGAGCACCGTGAGCGCCCTCGAGTTCCTGTCACCCCGCATCAAGCACGGGATGATCATCGCCTTCGACGACTACTGGTGCTGGTCCGCCGACGACGTGTCGGGGGAGCGCAGCGCCTTCATCGAGTTCGCCGCCGCCCACCCGCAGTGGCACTTCGAGCGCTTCCGGGACGTGAACTGGGGCGGTCTGTCGTTCGTGGTGGAGCGCGCCGACCGGATCACGCCCCGCTGAGCGCCGCTCAGCGGGCGGCCGTCACGAACGCCTCCACGACCCGATCGAGGTCGGCGTCGCCGAGCCCCGTGTAGAACGGCAGGCGCAGGAGCCGGCCGCTGATCTCGTCGGTGACCGGGCACTCGACCTCCCGCGCCGCCACCTTGCGCCCCCCGGGGGAGCTGTGCAGCGGCACGTAGTGGAATGTGGCGTGGATCTCGGACGCCTGCATCGAGCGGAGCACCCGGTTGCGGGTCTCCCGGTCGGGGAGCAGCACGTAGAACATGTGGTACGCCTGCACGCGGTCGGCCGGCACCCGGGGGAGCGTGAGCCCCAGCTCCGGCGCGAGGGGCTCGAGCGCCTCGTGGTACCGGTCGAACACGTGGCGCCGGCGGGCCAGGACCGACTCGCGCTGCTCGAGTTGAGCCGACAGGTAGGCGGCCAGCACGTCGGAGAGCCCGAACGAGGAGCCCGTGTCCTGCCAGGAGTACTTGTCGACCTGACCGAGCAGGAACGCCGAGCGGTTCGTGCCCTTGTGGTAGATCACACGAGCTCGTTCGACGTCGGCGGCCCGGTTCACGAGGAGCGCCCCGCCCTCGCCGCAGATGAAGTTCTTCGTCTCGTGGAAGCTCAGCGTGGCGAAGCGCCCGAAGCTGCCGAGGGGGCGGTCTCGGTAACGGCCGAAGAGGCCGTGGGCGTTGTCCTCCACCAGCTCGGCACGGGGCCACTCGGCCAAGACCGCATCGATGCCGGTCAGGTCGGCGGCGATGCCCGAGTAGTGGATGGGGACCACGGCGCGCACCGTGTGGTCCATGAGCTCGGCGAGGTGCGCCGGGTCCAGCGCGAGCAGGTCCCGGTCGATGTCGCAGAACAGGACCCGCGCGCCCTGGCGGGCGAAGGCGAGCGCGGTGGTCACGAAGCCGAACGATGGGACCACCACCGTGTCGCCGGGTCCGACGTCGAGCAGCATGGCCGACATCTCCAGCGCCGCAGTGCAGGAGGTGGTGAGGAGCACCTCCGCCGAGCCGGTCTCGGCCCGGAGGAGGGTGGCCACCTGGGCCGAGAAGGGACCGTCCGCCGAGGTGTGCCCGCGCTCGACGGCGAGCCGGATGTAGTCGATCTCGTGGCCCTCGATGCCGGGCCGGTTGAACGGGATGGGATGGATCGCGCCGGTCATGGCCGCCCGTCCGGATCCTCGTCGAGCCACCGGTGGTAGAGGTACCGCACGTGGGCCACCCGGTAGTTGCAGTGGCTGACGTAGCGCAGGGCGTGGACGTTCCGGGAGGCGATGGGCCCACCGAGCAGCGCCCGCTCACCGGCCCAGGCGCGCGCGTCCTCGATCAGGTAGCGGGCGGCGCCCGATCCCCGGGCGGTGGTGCCCACGCCGTCGACGCGCGGGCTGGGGTGGATGGTGCGGGTGATGAAGGCGATCACGCCGCCGGCGTCCTCGGCGAGCACCAGCTGGAACTCGCCCGTGGGGTCACCGAGCGCACGCCGGGCCCACGCCCGCTGCATGGCGAGCGACGCGTCGAGCCCGAACCGAGGGTCCACCGCGAAGCGGCTCCAGGGCGCCAGGGCCTCGACCATGCCCACCACGGCCTCGAAGTCATCGGGGGCGCCGAGGCGGACGGTCACTCCCGGCGGGCAGGGGATGGGGGGCTCGTCCACCCGGAGGTCGAAGGTGGTGGCGCACTCCACGAAGCGGTAGCCGAGCTGTTGGACGAGGTAGCTGAGCGTGGCCTCCGCCGGGTCGAGCGAGCCGTAGAGGCACACCAGGCCCGCGGCCCGAGCCTCGGCCTCCACCTCGAGGATGGCCGCCGCGTCGAGACCGTCGAGATCCACCTTGCCGATGGGGATCCCGAAGAACTCGGTGTCCCATGGAAGCGCGTGCCACCGAGCCGTCAACCGGCCCGCTCCCCCGCGCGGACCGGGTAGGTGGCGATCAGCTCCACGAGCGCGTCGCGCACCAGCGCCAGGCGAGCCTGCCCGGACGGGTCCGCCTGATCGGGGACCTCGGGAGCCGGTCGCCCGGCCAGGAGCTCGACCAGCACGCCGGCGGTGAACCGTGCGACCTCGTGGCGGGCCGCCTGGGCCGGCTGCTCGCCCCAGTCGGGACCCTCGCCCCAGGCCGGCGGCCGATCACGGGCGGCCGGGGCGCTCGACGGCGGTGCGAGGAAGTGGGACACCCCGCCGATGTGCAGCAGCGACGGGTGCTCCTCGTGGACCAGGCGGTAGCCGTCGGCCTGGAGGAGGATGTTGACCACCTTGGCGGTGTCGTAGATCCAGTAGTCCCGGCCCACCTCGGCCAGGCGCGCTCGGGCCGCGTGGGAGAGGTCGTTGCCGGCCGTGGCGAACCCGACCGCCCACCGATCCATGGTGTCGAGCAGCGCCGAGCGCCGGTAGATGGCGAAGTGCGGGCTTCCGAAGGTGTACCCGTCCTGGTCGAAGAAGTGCTCGCCGCTCACGCCGGGGTGCTCGAGCGGGCGCACGTTGTGGTCCGACCACACCTCCTTGCCGGAGGTGACCGCGTCGGCACCGCCGAGCAGCTCCGCGAAGCGAGGAAGGTACGGCCCGAACGCGGCGATGTCCGGGTCGACGAACGCGAACCAGGGGCCGTCGTCGCGGGTCCGCAGCACCTCGTCGAGCGCGTCGCCGTGGCGGACCATGCGGTCGGTGGACACCTCGAGGACCTCGACCACCCGGTCCGGGTGCGCGACGGCGAAGCGCTCGAGGGAGCGGACCGAGTGGTCCGCGCAGGCGTTGGCGATGAAGCGGAACCGAGCCGAGCTCTGCGCGACCTGACTGGCGGCGAACGGCTCGAGGTGCTCGAACACCGTGCCGGTCCACACCACGTTGAGGACGAGCTGCTCCTCGGTCGGGGTCACGGGTGGCTTCAGGCGGGAAGGGCCGAGGCGGCCGCGAACTCGATGCTCATGCGACACCCCTCGGTCACGTTGGCTGGGCGACGGAGCATACCGCCGCACCCCGACCAGGCAGGCGGGCAGGCCGGATCCGGAGCCGCCGGTCAGGGAGCCCGGCGGGCCGACCCGGTAGGTTCAGCCCCCATGGCCCGTCGATCGCCCCAGAACCTGGAGCTGCTGCACGCCGCGTTCGATCCCAAGCGGATCCACGACATCCTGCCGGGCGACACCTTCGAGATCGACGGCGTCGAGTTCGTGTGCGCCTACCTCCCCGAGTCCACCCCCACCCGCTTCTTCATCGTGAAGTCGAAGCCGCTCGTGGATCGCTACCTCGACCTCTGCGAGCGGTTCCGGGGGAGCCGGATCGTGGAGCTGGGCATCGCCGAGGGCGGCAGCACCGCACTGCTGGCGCTGGCCGCCGCACCGGCTGCCCTGGTGACGGTGGACCTGGAGGAGGAACGCCTGGAGGCGCTCGACGCGTTCGTCGCCGACCGCCACCTGGAGGGGAGCGTCTTCACGCACTACGGGGTGGACCAGGCCGACCGGGCCCGGCTCGGCGAGCTGGTCGACCACGACCTCGCCGGGCACCCGATCGACCTGGTGATCGACGACTGCTCGCACGCGCACGATCCCACGCGTTCCTCGTTCGAGACCCTCTTCCCCCGCTTGCGCCCCGGTGGGCTGTACGTGATCGAGGACTGGAACGCCGACCACCTCATGCGGGCCGCGGTGGCCGATGCCCTCCGCGCCGAGCTCGCCTCAGGCGAGGAGGCCCTGCGAGCGAGCATCCGTGAGGCCATGGCCGGCGCCGCGCCCCAGGAGCGCCGCGCCCCGCTCACCCAGCTGGCCATCGAGTTCATGTTGGCCCGGGCGCAGTCCGGCGACGTGGTCGACGAGGTGGTGGTGGACGAGTTCTGGATCACCGTGCGGCGCGGCCCGGGCGATCTCGACCCGGACGCCTTCCGGCTCGACGACGCCTACGTCGACTACTTCGAGCTCAAGGGTTGGTGACCGCCACCGCGGTGGGTGGCCAGCGCTCGACCAGCTTGCGGGCCACCGGCACGACCGTGACCAGCACCGGGATCGGGTGCGGCGCACCGTCGTCGCCCACCACCGTGAACGTGTCGGTGATCAACAGGGCGGGCACCCCGCTTCGCCGGCACCAGTCGTTGAGGTCCGTGACCAGCTGGAGCACGTCGCCGACCTCGACATCGAGCGTCCGCGCCGCGTCACGATACGAGACCCGGTCGTGATCGGCCGAGGCGATCGCCACCTCCCTGACCAGGGGCGCGATGCGGGGGTCCAGGTGGCGGAGGCCGTCGAGGAGCACGCCGATCGTCTCGGCGGTCCAGCCGGCCATGCCCAGGCTGAGGCGCATGAGGCCGGACTGCACCTCGGAGAGGTGCTCCTCTGGGACCGGCACCATCACGTGTTGCACGGGCGCTCTCTCCGCATGGCTGGACCGCTGGTGGACCCGTGCGAGGGTATCGGACCGTGATCGTCTCGTTCAGCTACCCGAGCCCCCCTCGCTTCGGCGGTGGGCTGGCCGCGCTGTTCGCCTACGCCGACGGCCTGGCCAGGCGGGGCCACGAGGTCCACTTCATCCACGGCCCGGCCTTTCCCGAGCGCATCACCAGCGTCGACGAGATCACCTGGCACCGCTTCGATCCCGGGGTGGTCCACCATGTGGTGGACCGCATCGACGACCCGTCGCTCCCCTCCGGTGACATCGTGTTCCAGCCCGATGCGCCCCGTCGCCTGGGCCAGCCCGTGGTTCTCATCCAGGGGTACCAGCTGCTCTCGGCCGCGCTGGAGCGACCGGGCTTCCGCGCGGCCTGCCCCAAGGTGTGCGTGGCCGGCTGGCTCCGAGACGTCGGGGTCGCCTGGGGTTCGCCGCCCGAGCAGCTCTGGCACGTGCCACCCGGGATCGACGTCGATCGATTCCGGCTGCGCACCCCCCTGTCCGAGCGCCCCATCGACGTGGCCATGCTCTACTCCGACCACCCGGTCAAGGGCGGGGCGGATGGCCTCGAGGCGCTCACCGAGGTGCGCCGCACCCACCCCGACCTGCGGGTGGTCCTGTTCGGCATGGCGCCGGCGGGTCCGCTGCCCGGATGGGCCACGTTCCGCCATGCCCTCGACCACCGGACCCTGGCCACCGAGGTGTACAGCCGGGCCCGGGTGTTCCTCCAGCCGAGCCGGCGAGAGGGCTTCGGGCTCACCGCCGTGGAGGCCATGGCCTGCGGAGCCGCGCTGGTGACCACCGACAACGGCGGGTCGCGCGACTACGCCCGCCACGGCGACACCGCGCTCGTGGTGCCACCCCGTGCCCCCCACGACCTCGGCGTCGCGGTGGCGACCCTTCTGGACGACGAGGATCGCCGGCTCCGCCTGGCACGGGCCGGCGCAGAGCTCGCGTCCACGTTCACGTGGGACCGCGCCGCCGAACGACTCGAACGACACCTGCTCGACTACCTCGTCGACCCCACAGCCCTCCAGCGGCCCCCGACCGATGCGCCGATGTTCCTGGAGGAGCCGTGGTGACACCGCCCGACGAGGCCACGCTCACGTTCAACGTGGTGTGGACCGGCGAGGTGTTCACGTACCTCCACCCGTTCGTCTCCAGCCAGCTGACGTGGAGCCGGGCCCGGTACCGGTTCGTGGCCAACGGGTGCCCTCCCGAGCAGATCGCCCAGATGGAGGCCTACCGGGACCGCCACCGCGACCGGGTGGTCGAGGTGCTCGACGTGTCCCCCGAGGTCATGGTGGCGCACGGCGTGGCGCTCGACCGGGTGCGGGCCCGGCGCGACGACGGCGACCACTTCTGCCTGATCGACCCCGACATCAAGGCGAACGGGCCCTGGCTCGGCCGGTTCTGCACGCTGCTGGCCGACCACGCCGCGGTGACGTCCGGCCGTGAGGTCTGGTCCAGCACCAACGTCCTTCCCGAGGGCCACCCCGGGGTGCCCGGCGAAGTGTTCTTCGACCGGTCCGGCTTCACCTTCGGCAGCCCCCACCTGGCGCTGTACCGCCGCGACGAGCTCGACGAGGTCGGTGCCCGCTGGGGTGTGGGGCTGGGATCGGCCGGACCCGAGCTCCGCCCCGACACCACCGAGGCCCTGGCGTCGATGGGCCACCGGTTCCTCGTCTACGACACGGGCAAGATCGTCAACTGCCTGCTGCAGCACGACGGTCACGCGCTGGTGCACCGCGACCTGCCCGAGCTGGTGCACATCGGCGGCCTCTCGCACTACCTGGCGCCACCGGCGTACCGCACCACCGACTCGGGCGAGATCGAGCCCGACTGGACCGTGCACGAGGTGATGGCCACGCGCCACGAGGTCACCCGCTTCACCGCCCGCACCCTGCGGGCCTTGGCCGACGGCGAGCCGGCGCCGCCGGTTCCCGAGCTGGCCGACCCCGACCTGGCCCGACGGCTCGCCCTGGTGCACCACGAGATCACCGACCTCATGGCCCGCTACGGCCCACGCCGCCAGGACAACGGCTGATATCGGTCCCGCGTGGACCAGACTGCGGGCATGGCTCCGACCTCCGACGTCATCTTCGACCGCGGCCTCGACCGGTTCGGCGAGGTCCTCGACCAGGTGCCCGACGATGGCTGGGACCGCGCCACCCCGTGCGAGGGGTGGACGGTGCTCGACGGGCTCGGCCACCTGTCGACGGCGCTGAAGATGGGCACGAGCATCCTGTCGGGCGAGCAGCCCACGTGGCCCGAGGTCGACCGACCGGCCGACCTGGTGGTGGGTGAGCCAGTGGCCTTCTACCGGGACGCCTTCGTCTCGTGGACCGGCCGCGACCCCCGCTGACGGGCCGCCCCGGGTCATCGGGCAGGCTGGGACCGTGATCGTCACGTTCGTGTGCCCGAGCGCGCCACACCCCGTGGGCGGGGTCATCGCGCTCTACGAGTTCGGCAACGCCCTCGCCCGCCGCGGGCACCGGGTGCAGCTCGTGCACGCCCCGTTCTTCCGGCACCGGATCGACAGCATGGACGACCTCGCGTGGTTCCGCTTCGAGCCCTCGATCGACCACCACGTCTACACCGCCAGCGATCGGCTGCCTCCCGCCGACATCGTCTTCGGCACGCCAGACCGTCCCGGCGCCGGTCTGCCCGTCACCCTCATCCAAGGGGTCGAGATGCTCCACCTGGGGCTCGAGCAAGCCGCCTTCCGGTCGCGCGCGCTGAAGGTGTGCATCGCCAGTTGGCTGGCCGACGAGGGGCGCCGGTTCGGGGTCGGCGCCGACCAGTTCGAGGTGGTGCACATGGGCATCGACCAGGACCGCTTCCAGGCGCACACGCCGATCGAGGGCCGAGCTCCGGTGGTGGGCATCCTGCACAGCTCGCACGAGGCCAAGGGCTGGGAGGTCGGCCTGTCTGCCCTGGAGGCCGCACACCAGAAGGTGCCCGACCTGCGCGTCCTGGCCTTCGGCACCTCCCACCCGGCCGGATCGCTCCCCGAGTGGGTCACGTTCCACCTGAACCCGCCGCAGGACGAGTTGGTGACCCACATCTACGACCGGTGCGCAGCGTTCGTGCAGTCGAGCCACTACGAGGGGTTCGGGTTCACCGCGGTGGAGGCGATGGCGTGCGGCGCGGCGCTGGCCACCACCGACAACGGCGGGTCACGGGACTACGCGTTCCACGACCGCACCGCACTCGTGTCCGAGCCCGGCGACGCCGATGCCCTCGCCGCCAACGTGGTGGCCCTGCTCACCGATCCCGAGCTCCGGATCCGTCTGGCGCGGGCCGGGCGCGAGGTGGCCGCCGGCTTCAGCTGGGACCAGGCCGGCGCCGACCTCGAGGCCTGCCTGCTGAGGTACCTGGCCGACCCGGAGGCCTACCAGCACGACCCCGGCCCGGAGCCGCCCGACGACGGGCGCGACGGCTTCGCCCTGCGCTGAGCAACGGCCTACCCGTCGGAGGCGACCGGTGTGGCAGCGGCCGCCCGTTCGGCCTCGATGGCGGCCAGGCGCCGGGCGGACCGGGCCTTCACCCGCTCGGTGTACTCGAAGATCTCCCGCATCTGGGCCTCGGTGAACTCCGCGGACCCGTCGTGGTTCTCCAGCGGGAACTGCTCGAAGGGGACCACCTCGTAGTCCAGGTCCCGCCAGTAGTACTGGAGGTCGGTGTGCTTCCAACCGGCGTAGATCTCGTCCCATGTGAGCCGCTGGAAGTGGGGCTCGAGCACGATCGGGGTGAGCGCCTCGCCCTCGACCTGGTACCGGAAGTCGACCGACAGGCGCAGGTCGAACTCGTGGGCGTTGTCGAGCGCGGCGTGCACCGTGAGCGACGGGAAGAGCAGCACGTCGCCCAGGTCGTAGTCGGTGGTGACCCAGTGGCAGGATTCGGCCATGTCGTCGGGCACGACCGCGCAGCGGTTCCCGGCCCCGAGGTGGCGGGCGAGCGGCAGCCGCCCCCACTTGTGCGAGCCGCGGAGCACGGCCAGGCCGCCCATGGTGCCGGCCATGGGCACGAGGGGGACCCACGCCGCGGTCAGCGACGGGGTGCCCTGGTTGTTCGGGTAGTCCTGGTGCGGCGGGGTGGACGCCTCGAAGTGGTCCGGGAAGGCGATGCGGGCGATCTTGAGCGGGTGGGGGAAGGCACTCTCGCCGAGGACGTCCCGCATGATGGCGAGCAGCGCAGGGTCGTGGGCCAGGCCGTGGAACAGCTCCAGGCGCTGGACGTCCTGGTAGCCCTCGAGGTACTCCTCGTCGTCCTCTCGCAAGGGGGCGATCAGGCACCGGCTCGAGATCGGGATGCGGGGCTGCTCCACCCACCCACGGCGGGCCAGGGCAGCGAGCACGGTGCCGCGCAGATCCTTGACCAGCTCCCGGTCGAGCACCTGGCGGAACAGCAGGTAGCCGTCGTCGTCCATCTGGGCCCGCAGCCCGTCGGCGTCGCCCAGCAGGTGGTTGGCAGCGCGCATCTCCAAGAACGCGAACCGGTTGTTCATCGGAACCTCCCAGGGATCCGCGGTGACCGATCCGGACCGTAGCGGATAGCGTCGCCGGGTCATCCACGACCTGAGGGGGCCAGTCGCCGATGTTGCCGCCGGAGGGGCCGATCGCCACGCACCGCGATCGGTACCTGGCCCTGCTCGAGGACGCGCTGCTGGACCTGCACTACCTCGACAACGAGGCCCGGCTCGGCTACCTCACCAGCCTGCCGCCGGGAACCGCAGCCGACCCCGACGCGCTCCGCGACCCGATCCGCAAGCTCGAGATCCCCTACCGGCGCCTGTTGCAGGCCCGCATCGCCGGTCGGTCCGGTGACCTGGCCCGGGGCACCGCCTACAACCCCTACACCGACATGGGACGGGCCGCTCTGGAGCACCTGCGCGCCGCGGTGGTCGACGTGGTGGGTCGCGGCGTACCCGGCGACGTGGCCGAGTGCGGCGTGGGGCGTGGGGGCGGCGGGATCTTCCTGCGGTGCTGCCTCGACGCCTACGACGAGCCCGACCGCAGGGTGTGGATGATCGACCCGTTCCTGGCCTCGGAGCCCGACGCGCCCGACGGCCACTCGGCGATGGTCCGCCTGCGCGCCGACCTCAACCAGGTCCGCGAGGGCTTCGAGCGCTTCGGGACCTTCGACGAGCGCGTCCGCTTCCTCCAGGGCTCGTACCGTGCCGCGCTGGCCGATGCCCCCATCGGTGGGCTGGCCCTGCTGCGCCTCGGCCTCGACGCCGCCTACGAGGTGGGCGCCGTGCTGGGCCACCTCCTGCCCCGGGTGGCCGAGGGGGGCATCGTGATCGTGGAGGGCGTGGACCGCCCCACCGTGGAGGGCCGGCTGCGCACGTTCCTCGACGGCCTCGACCAGGCGGTGCGGCTCGAGCACGTCGACTGGAACACGGTGGCGTGGAGGGTGACCGCTCCGGCGACCGTGGGAGCAACGGTCGAGCCCGCCGGCGACCCCCTCCACCACCGGGTGCCCCTGCCCGCGCCGGCGACCGCCGCCGATCACGTGGACCTCACCGTGGTGGTCGTCTTCTACGACATGGCCCGTGAGGCCAAGCGCACGTTGCAGTCGCTGGCCCGCTCGTACCAGCGCGGGATCGACGACCTCACCTACGAGGTCATCGCCATCGACAACGGGTCCCACCCCGACCAGCGCCTCGACCCCGCCGCGGTGGCCGCGTACGGCCCCGAGTTCCGCCTCGTCACCATCGACGATGCCTCGCCGTCGCCCACGGTGGCCCTCAACCTCGGCATCAGCCAGGCCCGGGGCGACATGGTGGCGGTGATGATCGACGGCGCCCACGTCCTCACCCCCGGCGTCTTCCGCCACGCCATGGCCGCCACGCGCACCTACGCCCCCGCCGTGGTCGCCGTGCAGCAGTGGTACGTCGGTCCCGGCCAGCAGGGCGACGCCCAGCAGGCCGGCTACGACCAGGCGGTGGAGGACCGGTTGTTCAACGGGATCCGCTGGCCCACCGACGGCTACCGGCTGTTCGAGATCGGCCACTTCATCGGCGACCGCGACTGGTTCGACGGCATCATCGAGAGCAACTGCCTGTTCGCCCCGCGCTCGCTGCTCGAGCAGGTGGGCGGCTTCGACGACAGCTTCGACATGCCCGGCGGTGGCTACGCCAACCTCGAGCTGTTCGAGCGGCTCCACGCCCATCCCGGCATCAACCCCGCCACCGTCCTGGGTGAGGGCACGTTCCACCAGTTCCACGGCGGCACCACCACCAACGTGGCCGACGAGGCCGTTCGGCGTGACCGGATCTCCGCCTACGGCGCCCACTTCCGCGCCACCCGCGGCCGCGGGCTCAACGGGGTCACCAAGCCGATCCACTACGTGGGCTCGCTCGACACCAAGGCGGCGCGCCGCACACGGTCCCGGCGGCAGTTCACCCTGACCTTCGCGCCCGGTCGCGACCCGGTGGCCGACACCGACGCCCCGGCCCTGCCGGTGCCCGAGGAGCTCAAGTTCGCCGCGATCGAAGGGGTGTGGAGCCACCAGAGCTGGCGCCAGGCCACCTGGCTCGGCGTGCCCGTGGCCCGCTACCCCACCGACCTCCACAGCTACCAGGAGCTGCTCCACCAGGTGCGCCCCGAGGCCGTGGTGCTGCTGGGAGACGACGAGGGCCTCGGCGGCCGGGCCCTGTTCGTGGCCTCGATCGCCGACCAGCTCGGGCTCGACACCAGGGTCGTGGCGGTCGGACGAGGGGGCGGAGGGCCCCGCCCCGAGCACCCCGCCGTGACCTACCTCGACGGCGCGCCCGAGGATCCCGACGTGGTGGCGGCGGTCACCGCCGCGGTGGCGGGCCGCCCCGCCCTGGTCTTCGTCGGGCTCGGTGCGCTGCCACGCCTGGTGGCCGCCTTCGAGGCCTACGCGCCCCTCGTGCCCGTCGGGGGCTACGTGGTGATGGAGAACACGGTGCTCAACGGGCGCCCCGTCGCCCCCGGGTTCGGGCCCGGCGCCCACGAGGCCGTGACCGACGTGCTGGCCCGCCATCGAGACTTCGTGCCCGACGTGGCCTTCGAGCGCTACACGCTCACGTTCAACAAGAACGGCTACCTCCGCCGGATGCGCCCGGCCTGACCGGGCGCATCGACGCGTCGGCGCACCGGTCGGGCCGGTGCGCCCACCACGGTGGCTCCGTCGGGCACGTCGGCGTTCACCACCGCGTTGGCCCCGATCTGCACGTCGCTCCCCACGCGCACCGGGCCGAAGACCTTGGCACCGGTGCCGATGCGCGTGCGGGCACCGATGTGCGGGCCCACGGGGTGCCCGTCGATCAGCCCGAGGGTGACGAAGGGCCGGATCACCACCCCGGCCTCGACCAAGGTGACGCCGTCGATCACCACCTGGCCGTGGGGCAGGTACACGCCGGCGCCGAGCACGGCGCGATCGCCGATGGTGAGCTGGCCGGTGATCACCGACAGGTGGTGCAACGCGGTGGGCAGCACGGGGATCCGCCGGGCCCGGCACGCCACCTTGGCCCGGTAGCAGAGCTGGGCGAAGAACGCCTCGGTGACCCAGGCCAGGCGCACCACCTGCGCAGCGGCATCGAGGCGCGACCGGAACTCGTGGTGCTCCCCCCGGTAGCGGGCCGTGATCTCGGCGTCGGCCACGACCGCAGCCCGAAACCCTGGTTGCACGGAGCGGATGGCCTGGCTCAGTCGGGCCTCGTCCTCCACGCTGGCCGTGCGAGGCGACGACGCCCACCGTCGGTGCGTCCGCACCCGGTTCTGCGTGCTCCGAGCGCTCATGGCGCCCAGATCGTACCGGGTACCATCCCCCCATGACCGATGGGGACGGACACGAGCCCGGCGAGGCGCGGCCCCAACGAGGTGTCGGCCGCCGCGCCGTGCTCGGCGGGGCGCTCACGGCGGCGGCGGCCGGGATCGTCGGCTACGAGGTGGGCGGCGCCGGCGCCACCTCGCCGGACGGCTCCGAGGCCAGCGCGGTGTCGGTCTCGCCCGAGGGGGAGCTGATCGCCGACGACGTGCAGGCGGCGCTGGTCGACGTGTACGGCCGCACCTCGGCCCTGGCGCGCCTCGAGGACCTGCGGGTGGCCTACGAGCTGGTGGACGACTTCCCTCCCGGCGTCGGCCGCGTGGGGTCCCTCAGCTGGGCCACCGCCACCTCCGGCGCGGGCGCCACCGTGACGCCCGGTGCCCACGTGGAGGGCGGCGTGACCCGGCTCCTCACCGGCCGCACCGCTGCCGGACGGGCCGGCATCCACCTGGGCCTGGCCGAGCACACCGGGACGCCCGTGTTCACCATGCAGTGGGCTCTGCGCCTGGAGGCGACGCCCGATCCCGACCAGGCCGGCCTGGTGGTGTTCGGCGCGCTGTCGTCGCTCACGGCCGATCTCACCGGCCCGGCCATCGGCCCGGCGCTGGTCTGGGTCCACGATCCCGACATCGGCCCGAACTGGATCTGCCGGGCGATCCAGAGCGGCAAGGTGGTCGACGTCGACTCGAAGCGGGCCGTCGACGACAAGGCCCACCGGTTCACCATCACCAGCGACGGCGACGTGCTGGCCCGGTTCAGCTTCGACGACGACGAGGTGGCCTCCATCCCCACCGACCTGGAGGAGAAGGGCCGGTACGGGCAGGGGGCCGTGGTGGCCAAGACCGCCGGCTCCGAACCGCTGGCGGTGGCCGTCGACTGGTTCTACCTGCGCCGGGAGCTGCCTCGGTGACCAACGTCCTGGTGATCGTCGCCGACGACATGCGCTACGACCACCTCCCCTACGTGCCCAACGTGCGGCGCCTCATCCAGGAGCCCGGACGCACCTTCACCGGCGCCCGCTGCAACGTGGCGCTCTGCCAACCGAACCGGGTGGGCCTCTTCACCGGCCAGCTGAGCCGGGAGCACGGGGAGCTCGGCATCGGCTACGGGGCTCCCACCTTCGCCGACAACGACAACACCCTGGGGGCCTGGGCGTCCGAGGCCGGCCACCGGACCGGCCTGCTGGGCAAGTACGTCAACTACTGGGACGGGCCGTGGCCGAACTTCGGGAAGGGGCCGCGACCCAACGCAGGCATCGCTGCCCCGCGCGGGTGGGACGTGTGGCGCCAGCTCACCGACTACCACACCGCCTCCGACTGGTGGGTGCGCAACCAGGAGGACCCGCTCCGGATCACCGGCGTGTTCCCCACCGACTACCTGGCCGACGAGGTCCGATCGTTCCTGGAGGGCGACGAGCCTTGGGTCTGCTGCCTTGCCCCGCAGCAGCCCCACGAGCCCTTCGCCCCGCACCCGAAGGACCTCCATGCCTGGTCGCACGCCCGGTTCCGGCAGGTGCCCGTGCCCGACGCCACCGCCAAGCCGGCGTGGGTCCGGAACCGGGCGCCGATCAGCGACGCCGAGTGGTCCCAACTCCAGCAGGGCTTCCGTGGCCGCCTGCGAGAACTCACCGCGGTGGACCGGCTGGTGGGCGAAGCGGTCACGGCCCTCGAGGACCGGGGCCAGCTCCACGACACGGTGATCATCTTCACGTCCGACAACGGCGTGCACCAGGGCGAGCAGCGCCGCGGTGGCGAGGGCACCAAGGCGGGTCCCTACGACGTGGGCCTGCGGGTCCCTCTCGTGGTCCGGGGCCCGGGCTTCCCCCCGGGGCCGGCGGTCACCACACCCGTGTACCCCATGCAGGACATCACCACTACGGTGCTGGCCATCACCGGCGGCACCGCCCGCCTTCCGAAACAGGCCGGGCTCGACCTGCGCGAGCTGCTGTCGCCCTCGGCGCACCGGCAGCGGACGCTCTTGCACGAGGTCGGCTCCGAGGGGTTCGACACCACCGGCGACGGCATCACCACCGGCCCCCGCCACCACCTGGGCCACCACAAGCTGTTCCGGTACCCGTCGGTGCGGTCGAAGCTCACCGATCCACCCATCTACGAGCTCTACGACCTGGCCGCAGACCCCGACGAGCTGACCAACCTGGCCGACCGAGCCGAGCACCGAGCCCGGCGCGACGCCCTCGAGCGCGAGCTCGACGCCCTGCTCGAGGCCTGATGCGGTTCTCGCTGCGGGTGCCCCCCACCGACCGGCCCCGGCTCGCCGAGGTGCGGGCCCGCCAACCCGGCCTCGTCGAAGCGGTGCGCGCCGACGCCGCGCTGGCGAGCGAGCGCGAGGGCGACCGCCGCCGGTACCGGGGCCGTTGGGGCCTCGTGCACCAGGTGGCGGTGCTGGCCTGGAGCACCGACGCGTTCGGCGCCCTGGTGCTGTACCGCCTCAAGGCGGCCGCGCTGCGCGCCGGCGTGCCGGTGGTGCCCCGCCTGGCCCACCGCCTCGCCATGTCGTGGGCCCAGGTCTCGATCGGCAACCCCGTGCTGGTCCACCCCGGCGTGTACCTGCCTCACGGCAACGTGGTCATCGACGGCTACGCCGAGATCCACCCCGGCGCACGCATCCGGCCCTTCGTCACCATCGGCCTGGTCGACGGCGAGTTCACCGGCCCCACCATCGGCCCCGACGTGCGGATCGGAACCGGCGCCAAGATCCTGGGGCCGGTCCTGGTGGGCGCCGGCGCCAACATCGGCGCCAACGCGGTGGTGATCCGCGACGTGCCCCCCGGCGCCGTCGCCGTCGGCGTGCCCGCCCGTTCGCTTCCGGCCGGGTCGTGACCCGATCGCTGGGATCCAGTCGCCGGAACACCTAGATCAGTGATAATTGACTCACTGGATGGTGATGTGTACGGTTCGACGGTGGCCCCGCCGATCCCCATCTCCCTCGACGAGCGCGCCGCGCGCCACGCCGCCCTGGGGGATCCGGCCCGCCTGGCCATCGTGGACGAGCTGGCGTCCTCGGACCGGGCGCCGATCGAGCTGCGCCGGCTCCTGGGCATGGAGTCGAACCTGCTGGCCCACCACCTCGAGGTGCTGGAGCGCGCCGGGCTGATGGAACGATCCCGCTCCAGTGGCGACGGCCGCCGCCGCTACGTCCACCTGCGCCGCGCCGCCCTCGACGGCCTCGCTCCAGGCCGCCCCCTCACCCCGGCGCCGGCACTCTTCGTGTGCAGTGCCAACTCGGCCCGCTCGCAGCTGGCCGCCGCGCTGTGGTGCCGCGGCACCGGCCAGCCCGCCTCCTCCGCCGGGACCCACCCCGCCGTTCGGGTCCACCCCGGCGCGGTGGCCGCCGCAACGCGCGCCGGCCTCGACCTGACCGGGGCCACCCCCCAAGCACTGGACGCGGTGGCCGACGTGCCGGCGTTGGTGGTGACGGTGTGCGACCAGGCCCACGAGGAGGTCGCGCCCGGCCGCGACTGGTTGCACTGGTCGATCCCCGACCCCGTCTCGGTCGGCACCGAGGCTGCCTTCGATGCCACCGTCGCCGAGCTGACCGACCGCATCCGCGCCGTGACGACGGCGACCCCGTCGTGACGAGCAGCATCACCAGGACCGACGATGCGGGCCAGGCCCCGGTGCCCGACGAGCTGCACCGAGCGACGGCGAGAGCGCCGCGGTGACCGACGCCCGCCCCGCGGTCCTGTTCGTCTGCGTCCACAACGCCGGACGCTCCCAGATGGCCGCCGCGCTGCTCGCCCACCACGGCGGTGACGCCCTGGTGGTGCGCTCCGCCGGCTCGGCGCCCGCCGAGGACCTCAACCCCGCCGTTGTCGAAGCCATGGCCGAGATCGGCATCGACCTCCGTGCCACCGGCGCCCACCCCAAGCGGCTCGACGAGACGGCGATGCGGTCCTCCGACGTGGTCATCACCATGGGCTGCGGCGACGCCTGCCCCGTCTATCCGGGCAAGCGCTACGAGGACTGGGAGCTCGAGGATCCCGCCGGCCAGGGCGTCGACGCCGTGCGCCCCATCCGCGACGAGATCCGCCAACGGGTCGAAGCCCTCCTCGCCTCCCTCGACATCGCCCCGCGCTGACCCCAGGCCGGTGGGCCCCTGGGGTCACGGGGCGAGGGCGGCCTGCAACGCGGTCAGGCGTTCGGGCACCACCCGGTACCACGCCCACCGGCCCCGCTTCTCACGCGCCAGCAGGCCGGCATCCACCAGCATCGAGAGGTGGTGCGAGACCGTGGGCTGGGACCGGCCCACCGGCTCCACCAGGTCGCACGCGCACGCCTCCCCCGACTCGGCCGCCGCCACCAGCGATAGCAGGCGCAACCGGGCCGGATCGGCCAGCACCTTGAACGCCACGGCCAGGTCCTCGGCGTCGGACTCGTCGAGCACCCCGGCGGTGACCGCTTGGCAGCATCCCTCGAACACCTGGACCTTCACCGCGACCTCGCTTCAACGGCCCACCGACACGACACATTGACACCGGTCGATACATGACTAGGATGAACACATCGACCGTTGTCGATGAACACTAGCCGGAGGAACCCCATGTCCCGAGTCCAGCTCGCCCTCAACGTCACCGACATCGACAAGGCCGTCGACTTCTACTCGAAGCTCTTCGCCACCGAGCCGCTCAAGCGCAAGCCCGGCTACGCCAACTTCGCCATCGCCGATCCGCCCCTCAAGCTCGTCCTGTTCGAAGGCCCCGAGGGCGCCACCCTCAACCACCTCGGTGTGGAGACGGACGACGCCGCGGAGGTCGAGGCCGCCGAGGCCCGCCTGTCCGAGACCGGCCTGGAGACCACCGGCATCGACGACACCATCTGCTGCTACGCCACCAAGGTCGAGACCTGGGTCACCGACCCCGACGGCGCCAGGTGGGAGTGGTACGTCAAGACCGGCGACTCCGACCAGCTCTCCGACCAGACCGTCGGCGAGGGCGAGACGGCCCTGTGCTGCGCGCCGGACGCCGCCGCCGAGCTCGTCACCCTCGGTCGACCCACCGAGGCCACAGGTTCCGGCTGTTGCTGAAACCTGCCACCACCCCCGACACGGAGTCGGTCACCGCCAAGCTGTCCACGCTGGACCGGTTCCTGCCGCTGTGGATCGGCCTGGCCATGGCATCCGGGCTGGCGCTGGGCCGGCTCATCCCCGACCTCGACGACACCATCGACCGCATCAAGATCGACACCGTGTCGCTGCCGATCGCGGTCGGGCTGCTGGCCATGATGTACCCGGTCCTCGCCAAGGTCCGCTACCGCCGCATCGGCGTCGAAGCCACCCGCGACCGAGCCATCGCCGTCACCCTCGCGTTCAACTGGGTGGTCGGCCCCCTGCTCATGTTCACCCTCGCCTGGGCGTTCCTCCCCGACCTCCCCGAGCTGCGCACCGGGCTGATCATCGTCGGGATCGCGCCCTGCATCGCCATGGTCCTCGTCTGGAACGACCTCGCGCTGGGCAACCGCGAGCTCGCCGCGGTGCTCGTCGCCATCAACTCGCTCATCCAGATCGCCCTGTTCGCCGCCTACGGGTGGTTCCTGCTCACCGTCCTTCCCACCTGGCTCGGCTTCGCCACCGCCGAGCTGGACGTGTCGATGTGGTCGATCGCCAAGTCGGTCCTCATCTTCTTGGGCATCCCGCTCGTGGCGGGGATCGTGACCCGCACCGTGCTCGAAGCCCGCCACGGAACCGAGTGGTACGAACAGCGGTTCCTGCCCCGCATCGGACCGATCGCCCTCTACGGACTGCTGTTCACCATCGTGGTGCTCTTCGCACTCCAAGGCCGCCAGATCACCGACAACCCCTTCGACGTCGCCCGTGTCGCGGTGCCGCTGCTCGTCTACTTCGCACTCATGTGGGGCGGTTCCTTCGCCCTGGGCCACCGCCTCGGCTTCCCCTACGACCGCACCGCCTCGATCGCGTTCACCTCGGCGGGCAACAACTTCGAACTGGCCATCGCCGTCTCCATCGCCGTGTTCGGCGTCACCTCCGGCCAGGCCCTCGCCGGCACCATCGGACCCCTCATCGAGGTCCCCGCCCTCGTCGCCCTCGTCTACGTCGCCCTCTGGGCGAAGCGCAGGTACTACCCGCCTCCGACACGTCCATGAGATCGTGCCCGGCTACCAGACGAGCGGGACCTGGCCGGGGGGGTAGGCAGAGGCGGCGAAGAACCAGGACTCGAGGGCGTGGCGGGTGTTGACGAAGTCCGGCGACAGGGCGGTGCGGTGCAGGCACATGTCGTCGAACAGCATGCAGTCGCCGGCGCGGAAGACGGGGCGCACCACCGGGGCCTCCGCTGCCAGCCGATCCACCACCTCGGGGCCCACGGCCCAGTCGAAGATGGCGCCGCCGGTTCCGCTCTCGACGATGGTCTCGAAGCGCTTGGGCACGAGGTCCATGGTGGGCGCATCGACGCCGCAGTCGGTGAGGGTGACCCACACGTTGAGCGCCCGGAGGTCCCGGCCGAGGAAGTTGCCGTCCTGGTGCCAGTCGGTCTTGCCGTCGGTGCGGGCCCGCCGCAGCGTGCCCTTGTTGGCCGACAGCACCGGCCGCTCGCCCAGGTACTCCGTGAGCACCCGGTGCAGGCCCACCCGTTCGTAGGTGGCGAACACGAGGTCGAGGAGCTTGGGCGAGTCGCACATGAGGGCGCCGCCGTCACCGGCCACCCACTTGCGGGCCAGCGTGGCCGCCTGCTCGGGTGGGAGCGGGAGCGAGGCGAGCCACGACGAGTGGTCGTCGAGCGGGCGGCCCTCCATCTCCTTGCGGATCGCCAGCACGCGATCGATCCCGGCCACGAAGGTGGCCACGGTCTCGGCGTCGAGGAGGCCGGGCACGTACGCGCTGCCATGGGCGGTGATGGCCCGGCGGACGGCATCGGCGGTGAGCTCCGACGGGGCGATCATCGGGATGTGGGCCGGCTCGGCGGGATCGAGGTCGGCGATCGGCACCGGCCACACCGGGAAGCCCGGGGTCCGGTCGAGCTCGCCGAACGCCTGGTGGCGCAGCACGGCGAGGCGTCGCTCCACGTCGGCATCGGGGTCGGCCACGTTGGCGGCGTGGAGCAGGTCGACGGCGTCGAGGGCTCGACCGGCGGCGACGAGGCGATCCGCCTCCTCCAACCGGTCCCGGTGGTGCGATGCGTGGTCGAGGGGGGCGGCGCTGGGGCTGGTCATGGGTGACGCTCCTCGTACAGCGAGCAGGCGTATCGGTAGAGCTCCACGTCGAGGGCGTTGTCCTCGGCGATGCGGTCGAGGAAGCCGGGGTCGACGTCGGTGGGCTCGGTGGTATTCGATCGGGTCGGCTGGCCGGTGTCCAGCCCGTAGCGGGTGCCGAGGTCGGTGCAGAACTCCTCGAGCCGGTGCTGGAGGCCGAACAGGTCCAGTCCGGCCAGCGCTTGCTTGGCCATGTCGAGCCGCTCCGCGGTGTAGGGCACCGACGTGAGGACGCCGTCGCCAGGCCCCATCTCCTCGGGCGTGAGCGAGAGCATCCGGGTCATGTGGTTCTGGATCATGGCGCCGAACCGGAACGGGTCCTCGTAGATCTCCACCAACGGCGTGTCGGCGGTGGCCCCGCGCTGGTTGCGCTGGCCCTGGTGGCGCAGGAACGACAGGGTGCGCTCCACCGGGTCGCGCAGGACCGTCATGGTCACGAACGGTGCGTCGGTGTCGAGCAGCTCGATCGTCCGCACCGGGAAGTGGCCGGTGAGCAGGCGGATGTCGTGGCCCCTCGCCCGCCAGCGCTCCTGGAGGTGCTTCACCGAGATCACCGCGATGCGGGGATCGGGGCCGTCGGTGGCGTTGGGGTAGATCTGGTCCTCGGTGAACGAGGCGTGCAGGCGGTCGCGGAGCGTGGTGCCCGCCGTCTTCTGCATGTGGGCCACGAAGAACCGCTGGGGTGGCGAGATGTCGATCACCGGGCCTCCTCCACGCGGAGGCGGGCACCGCTGGCGTCGGCCACCACGGCACCGTGGGAGAGCCGCCGGCGCAACTCGTCGACCAGCGCCACGCTGGCCGGAGGCACGTCGGCGCCGAGGCGGAGCAGGGCGATGCGCTCGGGCAGGTGTTCGGGCTCGAT